>CAZUAK010000016.1:5873-23445 GCA_964618395.1 uncultured Sangeribacter sp. | reverse complement strand
TATACAGTTTACTTTTGTATTGTAGGATTGAGGGATGGTCAGAGAATCACCTTTTCGGTAGATACGGTGCCGTCGGTGAAGATTGTCTGACGGATGGTCAGGCCTTTTTCGGGGGCCTTGGGGAGCTGCTTGCCGTCGAGAGAGAAGTAGCGGACTGTGTCGACTGTCTTGTCTACAGCCTCAACGCCCTTCACGCCGCCGGCGGTGTTTACGGTGAAGATGTAGCTCTCGGCGAAGTTAGAGATCATAGAGTCCCACAGAAGCTCGGAATAGGTCGCGAAGAGGGTCATGTCCGGAGTACAGGTGGCCACGCCGCTGCATACATAGTCCTCAAGAACGGCCGGCATGCCGTCGGGGTCGACCACGTCGACAGTGTGGCTGGCGTTCTCCGTGAACCAGTCGCCCACTTCGGGATCTACCGTGTCGAGCCACTTGTCAAGGCGCACCCACTCAGACTCGCCCTTGAGCGAGATGTAGGCCTGCTTCGGAGTCACGTCGCCCGCCGTGTTGGCCAGGACCGTATAGTCGGCTGTCACGCAAGACACGATCATGCTCTCTTCAGACTCGAGACGTCTGAGCTCGTTCTTCTCGAGGTCCATGAAGACGGGACAGTAAACCGAGCGGAAGCCTGACCATGAAGTCGGGTCCTCGACATCCTTGATGGTGCACGAAGCGTAAACCTTGCCGTCGGGCGAGAGGAAGACGGTGTTGAAGAGGAACGAAGAGCCGGTGGCCATGATCTTGTTGAGGGCCTCCTGGAAGGGCCTGTATTTCACCATCCACTCCTCGACCTCCTTGTCGTATGCCGCAACGGCGGCATTGAAGGCGTCGAGCTCCTCCTGGGTCATGAACGACTCCATGTCGGGATAGTTGGCCCAGTCGGTGCCGCCGGACATCTCCCATTTCGACAGTGCGAGATTGTAGTCCTCAAGCTCCTGGGGAGTCATGAAGTCCTGCATGTTGGGAGCGTTCTGGGGTGCGTCGCCTGGATCTTCGGGAAGAACGATTCCGTCAGGGTTTGAAAGCTCGGGGAAGAGTATTTCATAAGACCACTCGCCCTTCTCGTCCTCACGATAGACGATGGGCTGGATCATGAAGCCGGAATAGTCGCGGATCTGGCCGGCGATGGTGCGGCCGTCATCGCTGATGGCTATGGCGGTGATATACTGGGGGACGCGACCGGTGAAGTCAAGGTCGGGGTGGGGAAGGTAGACCGGACCTGCGTATGTGCCGTCGTCCTGACGGTTCCACACACAGGGAACACTCATGATGGAGGTCGTGGAGATGGACATGGAGGCCATGCCGACAGTTCCGCAGATTCGGCGCGCGTCGGGGGTGATTCCGCGCGCGAGGTTGGTCCGCTCGGGATAGGGGACGGGCAGCTCGGTCCACGTTCCGTCCTCGTATACGCAAGCATTGCCGTTATAAGTCGTCGAGCCTACGCCGATGCCGTTGTCGGCAATCGAGTTACCCATGCCGAAGCCATAGGCGACACCGTCGTTTTCGTCGCCGTAGAATTCTTTTTTGGTGCCGTTCTCAAGGTCGAAAATTTCCAGGTAGCCGTACAGTTCGCTGACCACATACCGGCCGTTGGGCGAGATGTGGGAGATGGCCAGATCCGGAGCCACCTGGCGGATAAAGCCCTCTCCCCATGCGGTGAGGCCCGTCACGGAGATAGCGGCCAGAAGTAAAAGTTTCTTCATTTTTTTGATATCTAATTTTAAGGATAAGCCTATAGATTTCGTTTCACTGCGTTATCGAAAAAAAAGATTTTTCTTAAGCGCGACAAATATACAACTAATTTTCATATCCTCCAATCTTTCAAAGAATTTTTCATTCAGGTCCGCACAAAAGCCGCTAAAAAATCGGATGAAATTTGCGGATTCGAAAAAAAATTGCTTACTTTGCAGTCCCAAACGCGCCCAGATGGCGGAATCGGTAGACGCGTTGGTCTCAAACACCAATGGAGCAATCCGTGCCGGTTCGATCCCGGCTCTGGGTACTGAAAAGAGGATTCTCATCGAGAGAGTCCTCTTTTACTTATACAATCCTTCAGCAAACGACAGGCAGCCCCTCAGAACAATCCGCTGCTCTATCCGTTTGTTTTATAGCACATAAAACCGATAATGAAAACACAAGATAAGACTGTGCCGGTGCTTTTGCTGACCGGCTATCTGGGGAGCGGCAAGACCACGCTGCTCAACCGTATCCTCCACAATGCGGAGGGCATCCGCTTCGCCGTGATTGTCAATGATATAGGCGAGGTCAACATTGACGCCGACATGATTCAGCGCGGCGGCATCGTCGGCGAAGAGGAGGGCGACCTGGTCGCACTCCAGAACGGATGCATCTGCTGCACGCTCAAGATGGACCTTGTCCGTCAGATTGACGGTCTGCTCGAACAGGGAACCTTCGACTATATCGTCATCGAGGCCAGCGGCATCTGCGAGCCCGCCCCCATCGCCCAGACAATATGCGCGATGGAACAGGCCCCCGCCGTCGCGGTGCGTCCGCGCCTCGACTGTATCACGACCGTTGTCGACGCGCTGCGCCTCAAGAGCGAGTTCGCCTCAGGCGAAAGCCTGCGCCGCCCCGGCATAGACGAGGAAGACATCGAGAACCTCATCATTGAACAGATAGAGTTCTGCAACCTCATCCTGCTCAACAAGGCTTCGGAAGTGTCCGACAGCGAACGTGCACAGATAGTGTCCGTCATCCGTGCGCTCCAGCCCAACGCCCCCATCATCGAGTGCGACTACTGTGATGTGCCCCTCAAAGACCTGCTCAACACGGGCCTGTTCGACTTTGAGCGCACCGCCACCTCTGCCACCTGGGTACGCGAAATCGAGCGTCCGCTCGACGAAATCGAAGAGTCCGAACATCATCATGACGGGCATCACCACGGGCATGAACACGACCACGGACATGACCACCACGACCACGGGCATGACCATCATGAGCACGACCACCATGAGCACGAACATGAGCACGGCGGCCATCACCACCATCATCACCACCACGGCGAGGGAGAGGCTGAAGAGTATGGCATCTCGACGTTTGTATACTACCGTCGCCGCCCGTTCGACTTCGAGAAATTCGACCATTTCGTCAACGCCGAGTGGCCCCGGAACGTCATCCGCGCCAAGGGTGTCCTCTACTTCAGCCACAACCGCGACATGTCGATCCTCTTCGAGCAGGCCGGAGTGCAGAAGACCATCAAGGAGGCGGGCTACTGGTACGCCACCGCGCCGGCCGAGGAGCTCGAAATACTCATGGCGCGCGAGCCGGGGCTGCGCCGCGACTGGGACGAAGAGTATGGCGACCGCATGATCAAACTCGTCTTCATCGGCCGAGACCTCGACCGCGAAGCCCTCACAAAGGCCCTCGACCGCTGTCTGGCCTAACACAGAAAAACATTGTAGCGCAGGCTTCCAACCTGCCTCAAGACTTGGGGCAATCCCCAAGACTTGTAGCAGGCTGGAAGCCTGCGCTACAATGTTTTATCGGTTGTCCGCTGCCTATTGGCTTAGGCCGGTGAGGCGGCGGATTTTCGTCGGTATGGAGGTGTTGTCGTTCAAGGGAATGAACTCCTCGGCGCCGACACCCACCGCATAGACCGGTACGAGGCCTCCCGTATGATGGTTTGAGGTCCACCCCAAGCCGGTCAGACTGTCATAAATCTTGAAAATCTCCTCGGTGAAACCGTTGAACGAGTTGTAGAGGGTCTTGTTCTCCTTAGACGTGTGGGTCGTGAAGGCCTTGTCGAACTCCTCACGCAGCCGTTCTGTCTGCTCCTCGGTCAAGGGTACCGGACCCCAGAAACCGAAGGTGTCGCTCAGGAACGCCTTCATCTCGGCCCATGTCGGAGCGGGCTCGCGCTTCTGCAACTCGCGGCAGTACTCGGCCAGCCTGTCTTTCGACATCTTCTGATAGTCGATATACTCCAGGCGCAGGTTGTAGCCTAAGCTGTTGTTTCCCAATCCGAGGCCGCCGGTCTCATGGTCGGCGGTGACCACTATCAGGGTCTCCTCGGGATGAGCCTTATAGAAATCATAGGCCACCTGAAGCGCCTCATTGAAATTGAGCACCTCCTTGATGACGGTGCCCCCGTCGTTGGCATGTCCGCCCCAGTCGATGTTTCCCCCTTCGACCATCATGAAGAAACGGTCACGCCCGTTCTTCTCCAGCCGGTCGAGGGCGGCGCGGGTCATGTCGGGAAGGTTCATTGCCCCGGGGATGGAGTCGATTGTGAAGTTTATCTGGTGATAGTCTATCTCAGACGGGTTGAGCAGAATCGCCGGACCGGCTGGCAATGCCTCCAACTCGGAGAGCCCGTGGGCTATGCCCACGCCGTTGCGCTCGAAATGCGAGGGGAGGTCTGTGGGTTCTCCCTTCTTGTCCTTGAGTCCGCGGAGGTTCGAGCCGGCGATAAGGTCATATCCGGCCTCGGCCATCTGACGCCCAATCTCGTAATACATCCCGCGGTTGGGGACATGGGCGTAGAACGCACCGGGGGTCGCATCGTCAGGGGCCACAGAGGTGACCAGGGCCACGCCATAACCGTTATCGGCAAACTCGCGGGCGATGGAAATGACCGGCACAGTGTCGGCATTCATCCCCAACATACTGTTGCGGGTCTTCGACCCCGTCGCCAAAGCGGTACCGGCCGCGGCCGAGTCGGTTACCGGCGACGAGGCGGAGTGGGTCGTCGAGGCCGAGGCGACGGGGAACGAGAGCATAAGCAGCGGCTCCTCGCTCCCGAGGACTGTCCGTTTGTAGACCTGAGCGGCAAGGGAGTGGGCCATGCCCATCCCGTCGCCGATAAAATAGAACACGTATCGTGGCGTCTCCGAAGCAGCCACAGACACGACGGCAAGAAGAGCCGTCAGAAGGGTGCAGTATATCTTTTTCATGATGCGGTGATCACCATCCGTTCCGTGTCCGGAACAGAGGCGTGTTTCAGACATAGATTCAGTCGTTTATCTTCACGCTCTTGAAGTTCCCGAGTCGGTCGAACTTCACCTCGACGCCGTCATTGAGCTCAAGCTGGTATTCATGAACCTTCTTCTCAATCTCAACGACATACGTGTCGGGGAAATTCTTCTTCACATAATCGCGGATTTTCTTCATCATGAGGCCCGAGGGGATCTCCTTGGTCTTGCAGTCGACAGAGGTCCACTCGCCGTTGTTGTTGAACTCAATTTTCGTTCCGTCAACGAGTTTCACGTCATAGTCGGTGCTCTTCAGCAGATGGGTGTCGATCTTGATCATGCCTATCTTTGCCTTGGGGAAGTATTCTTTCAGAAACTTCTGGGCCGTCTCGGGCAGGTCGTTGCGGTTTACGGTATAGGAATCTGCTTTGGCCGGCAGAGAGAACGCGAGCAGCGCGAGGAGCGCCGGCAGGAGGAGTCTAAGTTTTTTCATGGCTAATGTTTTTTTAATTCAGTCAAATTTTGAAAAAGGGGTCTTAGACCCCTTTTCAAAAAAACGGGGTCTAAGTTTCTTTAGTAACGCATTTTACCCCCATTAAGTTCCGAGAAGGGATGTATCGTCAGGCTTCGGCGGGGCGGTCGAGGCGGCGTTTGTTGAAGAAGTCTCGCGTCGCAAAGATAAAGAGCAACGCCCCGGCACACTGCATCGCGGCGACGAAGCGGAAGGCAGCCTCGTAGCCTATCATCTCGGCTATGAACCCGCCCAAGAGGATGCCGATGCCCATCCCGAGGTCCCACGAGATGAGGATGGAGGAGTTGGCGGTTCCGCGCTGGTCATGGCGGGCGACGCTGACAAACATGTTCAGGAAGGCGGGATACATCTGTCCGTTGCCCAGACCTATGAGCAGCGCGGCCGTGTAGTATGCCCAGGAGGCGGGCACGAAGGCGAAAAGCCCGTAGCCCACGAGCGAGACGAGCACGCCGATGGTCGCGTTGTGGGTCATGAGCCCGGCCCGCAGGCTCTTCGCGCCGAAGAGGCGCGAGATGAAAAGGCCGCCGGAGAGGAGCATAAAGAAGACGCCCGTCCCGTCCGTGATGTTCAGCTCCTCTTTGCCGTAGATGGCGACATAGTTGCTCATCACGCCCCAGCAGAGGCCGAAGAAGCAGATGTTTACCGCCAACAGCCATGCCCTCCCCAAGAAGAAATGGTCAAGGCTGAGCTTAGGCTTGCCGGGAACCTTCTCGCGCTGAGGAAACTTCAACGTGGTCGAACACAGGTATCCCGCCAGGGCGATGACCAGCGAGAGCCAGAAAAGGAGGGAGAAGTTGTTGGTGGCGCTGTATATGTATATCCCGGCACTGGGGGCTATGGCCATGGCGACGTTGTTGCTCAGTCCGTAGAAGCCCAGACCCTCGTTTCGGCGCGAACTCGGAAGGACATCTATCGCCGCCGTGCTGTTGGCGACCGTGGTCGCTCCGAAGGGTATCCCGTGGAGGGTGCGCACGATGGCGAACATAAGCAGAGTTCCCGCGCCGATGTATCCCGTGAAACAGATGAAGAACAGAAGGAAACAGAGAGTCAGCACCCGCTTGCGGTCAAAGGTGTCGACGATGAAGCCGCTGAAGGGACGCACCAGCAGCGTCGCCACGACATAGCCCGACAGGACCACACCTATCAGGTGCTTGTCGGCGTCGAACTGCTCGTCGAGATAGAGCGGGAGCAACGGAGTGAGCAGATAGAAGGCGAAGAAGAGCAGGAAGTTGCAGGTCATCACCTTCAGGTATTCCTTGTTCCAGAGTTTATCTTTCTTTTCCGGTGTTTTCTTCTCAGGTGTTTTCTTCTCCGTAGTCATCTTTCTTCTACGTGATTTTCTTCTCTGAGTTCTTTGAGGGGGGTCTTTGAGTTTTTTTGAGGGGTCAGTCAGACAGGTGAAGTGCTTCGAGAAAACGGCGTACCGTCGCGGGGTCGCCGGTATATTTTCCGTGGTCCTCGCTGAGTTTGCAGGTGTCACAGTAGAATGGCCACGACTCGGTGATCTTGACCGCGATGAGCTTGATGACGATGTTTCGCGGTTTGACTCCCTTGAAGTCGTTGGTGAAGTGGGTCCCTATTCCGAACGAGGGGAGGCACTTCCGCCTGGCATATTCGTGAATCTTAATGGCGCTGTCCACGTTGAGGCCATTGCTGAAGACCACCCGTTTAGTGGCGGGGTCGATGTCGAGGCTCCTGTATTTTTCGACGATGAGGTCGAGTTGTTCGTAGTTGTCGCCGCTGTCAACGCGCAGGCCCTTGAACATGTTGGCGTAATCCTCAGAGAAGTTGAGGCTGAAAATCCTCCAGCCGTAAGTGTCATAGAGGAAGGTCCCGAGGGCTCCGCGATATGTGTGTGACCAGTGTCGCATCGCGAGGTGGTTGGCCATCTGCGGACCGAACATGCCGGCTATGGCGCAGACAAACTCGTGGGCCATCGTCCCGACGGGGGTCAGGTCATATTTCATGGCGAGGTAGACGTTGCTGGTCCCCATGAAGTTTCCGGGTCCCTGCAGCTCCCTGCCGACCTCGCTCATGGCCCTGACGGCCGTGTCCTGGGCCTCGAACGAGGCGCGGCGGCGCGTCCCGAAGTCGGAGAACCAGCAGCCGGCCTCTATCATGCGCCGTCCTTTCTCGCGCGAGCGCTCGTAGAAATCGGCATAGTCGAGGTGTGCCGCTTGGCCGGTCATGATATAGTAAAGCTCGGAGATAATGGCCAGGACCTTGACTTCGAGAAAGATGGTGTCGCTCCAGAAGCCTTCGAACTCGATGTGGAGTCTCCCGTCGCTGTCCTGGTCCACCCTCACCCAACGGCGGTCATAGCGGAAGCCCTTGAGGTAGCCGTAGAACCAGGCGGGGATATAGGTGCACTTGCGCTTCATGAAGCCTATCTCCTCATCGGTGATGACGACATCCTCAAGCATGGCTATCTGCTCGCGGAGCGCCTCGGCAAAACCGGGTGGGTAGACGGTATTGTCGCGGTCGTTGAAGATATACTTCACCTGCGTACGGGGGAAGTTGTCGATGACGGCACAGCACATTGAGAACTTATAGAGGTCATCATCGGTAAAATGGCGAATGATCGGTTCCATAATGTAACTTCAAAATTAGCCAAAACAATGCAATTACGCAAATTTAGAGCCTGCTGATATTATATGAGCAAGGCCCTTAAACGCCATCAATCATTGGCTGCCGGCTCTAAAAGGCCCTTCAGGCGGTGGCGGAAGTTGGAGTTGCGGCTGAGGGCCGGGGTGTGGTTGACGGCATATTCGAGCGCCTCTTTCTCGCCGACGAGGATGCAGAGGTCCGTGGCGCGGCTGACCCCGGTGTAGAGGAGGTTGCGGTAGAGCATCGGCCGGTGGGCCATCGTGACGGGGATGATGATGTGGCGCGCCTCGGAGCCCTGGAGCTTGTGGATGGAAGTCGCGTAAGCCAGGGTGAGCTCGCTCAGTTCGCTTCTAAGATAGGTCGACTCGCGTCCGTCGGCAAAGGTCACCGTCAGCTTCTGTTCGGCCTCGTCGACGTCCGTTATGCGCCCGATCTCTCCGTTATAGACCTTGCGGAGGCTCGAGTTGGCCGTCTGCATGACAGGGTCGCCGAGCCGCATGACAGTCGCGCCCCGCCTGAGGGCCGGGCCTTCAGGGTTAAGCCGTTCCTGCAGGTCAACGTTCAGCTGGCGCGCCCCCAACATGCCTATCTGCTGCGGTGTTACAACCTGAATCTCGCTCGGAGACAGCCCCCTCTGCGCCGGGACCTCCTCGGCCACAAGCGATATGATCCGCTCGCGTATCTTCTTGGGAGACGGTTCGGGGATGATGATGAAATCGCGCTCGGGGTCCGACTCCGGAACCTTCCCGCTGTTGATGGTGCGCGCCCCCTCGGCTATCATGCTGCCGTCAGACTGACGGAAGTTCTCGTTCAGCTCCGAGACGGGGATGACCCCAGAGGCGATGATGTCGCGAAGGACATCGCCGGCACCTATGGCGGGAAGCTGGTCCACGTCTCCCACCATTATGATTCTCGTCCCGGGCTTGACGGCCTGAAGGAGGTGGTTGAAGAGGATCTGCTCCATCATCGAGCCCTCGTCTATGATGAGCAGGTCGGCATCTATCTTTTTCGTGTGGTATCCTTCGCCCTGGCGGTATCCGAGCAGGCTGTGGATTGTCGTGGCGTGCGTTCCGGTCAGGGTGCTGAGCCGTTTGGCGGCACGTCCCGTCGGTGCGCAGAGAATCACCTTCTTCCCCTTCTTCTCGAGCATCTCGATGACCCCTTTGAGCACGGTGGTCTTGCCGGTGCCCGGTCCGCCGGTGATGACGGCCACGGGCGACTCCAGACAGCGGCGGATAGCGTGGCGTTGGATGTCGGAATACTCATGACCAAGTTCCGACCGTCTCGGAAGTTCATCGTCCGAGACCGCCTCACACTTTTCCGAAGCGAGACGGGCGAGTTTGTCCGCCCCCTCCTTCTCGGCGGTGTGGAAGACGGGGAGGTAAAGACCCCCCATGTCGTCAACGACCCGTCCGGAGTCGACCGCGAGCGGGAGGACCTTCCGGACCTCATCGGGGGAGACGCCGGCAATCTTGGCGGCCGACTCTACGGCCTGGTCAGGAGTGGCGAAGAGGTGGCCGTCTTCGGCATGGCGCTTGACGGCCGTCACAAGGGCGGCGACGAGGCGCTCGGGGTTGTCGGCGGGGATACCTAACATCCGCCCGATTTTGTCGGCCGTGAAGAAGGAAAGCTGCCAGACCTGCTCGACCATTGAGTACGGTTCTGTGGTCACAACCTCGCGGGCCCGTTTCCGGTACTTACGCAGGATTCGGTCTATGAAGGTCTGCCCTATGCCGCATGAGCACAGAAACAGAATCAGGTCCAGGTCACCCTTTATGTTCAGTATGCTCTCACGGGCCTTCTCCACGCGGGCCTTTCCGAGGCCGCTGATTCCGAGGGCCTCGTCGGGAGTGTCCACGAGGACCTTGAGAGCGTCGACACCGAAGCGCTCAACGAGCCGGCGGGCGTAGGCCGCGCCGATGCCCTCGACCCATGTCCCGGCCAGGAATTCCTCGACTCCCTCGGGAGTCACCGGCAACGTCTTTTCATAATTCTTCTCGTCCATAATATCCTCAATGTCTGTCATCAATGCTTGTTTCTTTTTATTCAGTTTGGTTCTGGCTGCGCACCGGGGGTCTCTTCTTTCTTCAACGTCATATCTATGAGGAGCACCGCATATTCATTTTTATCCTGGGGCTCATCTTTGGGGCGCCAGGCAACGACAAAGCGGACCGAGGCCGACTCCACGCGGTAGCCGCGTGCGCCCCATTCGCGCAGCTCGTCCTGCATCTTCTGTGAAAGGCGCGCCACCATTTTGGTCCCTTCCGGGTTATAGAATATGTTGTCCGCGAACCTTAGCGTCTGCCCAGCCCGCATGCTCAGTATCAACGGCTTTATCGGCTTGAAGAAGCCGAGGTTCACATCCTTGTGAGAGAGTTGGAGCACCACTTCGTCAGGCATCCCGTACCGTTGGGAGATGAGGCGGTGTTCATCGGCCGGCAGGCGGTCGAACAGCGGGGAGTCCGTGTGGACGAACAGACGCCTCTTGGCGCGGGTTGCGCCGACGTAATACTGACGCAGTTTGTCGTTTGTGGGGAGGCGCGTGCCGGTCACGAGCATGTAGACATCGTCAAACTCGCGCCCTTTGGCTTTGTGGATTGTGGAGACGACGACGTCCGCACTCGTGACGTCACAGAAGTCCTCTACCGACGATTCAAAGATAAACTCCTTGAAATCGGTGTGGTATTTTGTCTTGTTTGTCTGCTCGAAAAGGGCGAGACACCGTCTCAGATATGGGAGGCTCGCCGAGCCGGCGTATGCGGCGAAAGTCCTCTCTTTAGCCGTTTCCCAAACCTCGTCGGGAATCAGCGGGGTGCGCGGTCCGCGGTCAAGGTATTTGAGGAACATGCGCACCTCGGCCATATTGTAGAACCTGAAGCCGTCCATGCTCTGAATCAATTTGCCGGTCAGTCCGTACTTGCGCAAGAGTCCGACAAGTGTGACGGCCTCCTCGTTTGTCTGCGTGAGCACGCACATGGAGCCGTCGCCGCGATGGCTCAGAAGGTCCTCGACGAGAGGACGGTAGAGGTAGCACGAGGCGTGGTGACGGACCAGCACCTCCCCCTCCTCTCCGTTCATGGAGATGATGGGGTCGCTCTTCAGCCTCCCGGTGAGCTGCCCGACGAGGGCGTTGGCGAAGTCTACGACATGGAGCGAGCTGCGGAAGTTCTCTGTCATCTCGACGAACCGTGTGCCCGGGCTTCGGGTCAGCTCGGTCATATAGCGCGAGTCCGCTCCGCGGAACTCAAAGATGTTCTGGTCGTCGTCGCCAACGGCTATGACGCGCATCTCTTCGTTGAAGTCCATCAGGGCGCGGACGAGTGCGTATTCTTCGGCGCTCATGTCCTGCGCCTCGTCTATGACCAGGACGGCCTTCGCTATGCGGTTGGGCTCTACTTCGCCGGCCTCTATCATCCGCGCCGCCGTCGAGACCACATCCCTTGCCCCTTCGAGGGTGCCCACGCGCCCCATGAGGTCGAAACAGTATGAATGGAAGGTCTTTATCTCGACAAAGTGGGCGGCGTTGCCGATGAGCCCTATGAGACGTTGCTTGAACTCGGTGGCGGCCGCGCGCGAGAAGGTGAGCATCAACAGCTGCTCGTGTTTGACATCCTCGAGAAGGAGCAGCGAGGCGAGCTTGTGGACCAGCACACGCGTCTTTCCGCTGCCGGGACCGGCCGCGACGACAATGCATCGCGACTCCTTGTCAGAGATTATCTCCATCTGTTTCTCTGACAGGGCCCCGAAGATGTGTTCGTACTTCTCGGGGGTGACGTTGCGTTCTATTTCGCGCAGGCGTTCACCTTTGAAGTATTTGGAGATGAACCGCCTGTAGTCCATCCTGAAATAGTCTGAGACATAGCGCAGGGCGGCGTCATAGTCGCGCACCATTAGGTTGGCATACTCGCCGACGATGTGTATCTGCTGGATTTTCTGACGGTAGAACTCGTTGAGCATGCGGTAGTCCTCCTGCTTGTAGCGCGAGCGGTTGTCTTTAAGGCGCCTTATGTCCATGGCGTTGTAGAGCACCATGAAGCCCCCCTCAAGCTTCAGTGCGCCGATTCTTGACAGATAGAGCAAAGCCTCCTCGACCTCTTCGAGCTGCACGTCGGCCATGTTGGCCATAAGGGTGTTGCCGGAGGCCTTGAGGTCGTTGAGCAGCTCGATGATGGAGAAACGGATGTCGTTGGTCGCCTCAACGGGCCCCTCAGCCTGCGAGGCAAGACGGTAGAGCCACCCTATGGTGAAGCGGCAGATTTCCAGCCGTTTCTCGAAGCGGTTCATGGTCGAGTCCCTGTCGGCCTGACAGGCGAGTTCGAGGTTGTGTGAGCCGTCCTCTTTCTTGCGTGTGTATCCTTTGACGGTCAGGAAGTAGAGCAGCGTGCGGATGTCCTTTTCGGTAGCGGTGGCAACGCCCTCTTTGCGGGCGTTGTCATTGAGCTGCTTATACGATATGCGGCACGTCTCGCCCGCGACGAAGTCGAGGAGGTAGCGTTCGAGACGGGTGAAGCGCTCCAGCAGCCGTTTCGATTTGTTCTCGGAGTCTCCGGCGTCGTGGAGGTAGGCCGATATGTCTCTCGAGTCGGCGAGGATACCCTCCTGGCGCATGCGCACAACGCTGGAGACGACCTCGCTCTTGTTGAGTCCGAGGATGTCGGCCAGGTAGTCGATGCGTGACTCGGCCTCGGCGTCGCGGTTCTTGGCGGTGTATTTCTGTGTGATGAGCGACTTGATTATGCGCACGGCCTTCTCCACCTCCTCGGTTTCAAAGAGGAGCGATTCGGTTATGCGCTGGCGGGCCTCCTCGAGGTTCTTGACCGTTATGCCGGTGGCGTATACGTGTGGAACGTTGTTTCCTCGCTCCAGGTATCCGGCCTGCTCGAGGGCCGCAAGGGCAGAGCGCACGCGTGTCTCTATGTCTGAGACGGAGTCGTCCCACCCCGCCTGTCGCGCAATCTCAAGGGCTGAACAGCAGACCCGCATGCGCTGTCTGGTCATGTCCTTGACGGCCTTCCACACCTGCTGGATTTCGCTGATGCTGAGCTTGGACTGGTTGAGCAGGATGAAGTGCTTGTCAAGGTCGCTGTCGCCATAGAGCACGAAACAGCGGGCGTCCAGGCCGGGGTCACGTCCGGCGCGCCCTGCCTCCTGGACATAGTTCTCGAGCGAGTCCGAGATGTCGTAGTGTACCACAAGCCCGACATCTTTCTTGTCGACGCCCATGCCGAAGGCGGAGGTGGCGACGATGACGCGCACGCGGTCGTTCATGAAGGCCTCCTGGTTGGCCACTTTCTCGTCGGAGGTCATCTTGCCGTCGAAGGGGAGCGCCTTGAATCCGTCGCGCGTGAGTTTCTCGGCCAGCAGGCGCGTGCGCTTGGTGCGCGAGACATAGACAATCGTGGGACACCCCGACTCGGCTATCAGCGAACGAAGCCTGGTGTATTTTTCCTCGTCCGTGTCTACGTGTATGACTGAGTAGCGTAGGTTCTTGCGGTCTGCCGACGAGGCGAAAATCCGCAGGTCGAGGTCGAGCGTCTTCTTGAAGTAGTCACAAATGTCCTGAATGACTTTCTGTTTGGCCGTGGCGGTGAAGCAGGAGACCGGGATGGGTCCGCAGCGTTTTTTCTTGCGGTATTCGCTGATGAACTTGCCGATATAGAGATAGTCCACCCTGAAGTCCTGGCCCCACGAGGAGAAGCAGTGCGCCTCGTCTACGACGACACGCACAAGGTGTCGCGCGAGGAGTATCCTCTCGATGGTCTTGGAGCGCAGCATCTCCGGAGAGATGTAGAGCAGCGATGCTTCACCGTCCATCACGCGGCGTATTGCCTCCGAGCGGCTGATGGGGTCGAGAAGCCCGTTTATTGTCACCGCGTCGGTTATCCCTTTCTCAGCGAGATTGTCGACCTGGTCTTTCATCAGCGACTGGAGCGGAGAGATGACCACCGTCAGTCCGTGGACCGCTCTCCCCTCCATCAGGGCGGGAAGCTGGAAGGTCAGCGACTTGCCTCCGCCGGTGGGGAAGATGGCTAAGAGCGAACTGTGGTCGACGGCGGCGCGCACGGCGTTCTCCTGGAGGGGTTCACCGTCGTAGGTGCGGAATCCGTCGAAGTCGAAGAATCGTTTGAGGTTTTGGTGGATGTCGAGCTCTTTGTTGCAATAGGGGCAGCCCTCGGCACATTTCGTGTCGCGAAGCTCCCGGACAAGGTTCTCGACTTCGGGATGGTTGTGGAGCACCCATGGAGGGCTGACTGACCAGTGGTCGGTCGTGTCGGCCAGGGCCAGTGCGTAGGCCAGTTCTCGCGGATAGCGGCTGACGGCGGTCTCGACATCGGCGTTCCGACATATCCGTCCCTCGAATTCGGAGCGTATCATCGCCGGCAATTCGCTTTTGTCAGGCACCGGCGCGGCGGTTGCTCCGCGACCGTTTGGGAGTGCCCCGACAAAGGCGAGGAACCCTTTGAAGTCCTCTATGTCTTTGAGCAAGGAGGTCAATATGAGCCGTTTTGCCGGGGGGAGCGTTTCCCAGCGGGCCACTTCGTCAAAGAGCAGGTCCCGCGCCTTTTCGCAGTCGTTCACGGGGTTGTTGAGATGGTCGCTGAGCAGCTTGTCGTCTTTCACAAGACGATGGTAGGGTCGTTCCGGGAAAAGGAGCGGCGACATCAGCAGCGTGTCTATGAGGATGAAGGGAGACTTCCCGTCGCCAAAGAGGTAGCGGGCGTCGTGGGCGATGATGTTATGGCCGCAGACAAAGTCCACGTCTTTGAGGAATGCAAGCAGACCGCGCCGGTCGGCTGAGTGGTAGACCGCGCCGTCATACCTGAGGGCCCCTATGTCATGGATTTTCTTGTCGTGAAACCCGACCTCAACATCCACAAAGGCGTAGCGGGAGGGATCGGCAGGCCCTCTCGCGGAAACAGGACTCGACTTGTCGTTCCCTTTTATCGTATCGATAATCCTATTCCAAAAAGACATGTGGTGAACGGTATTTCCCAAAATTAGTGAAAATACCGTTCACCACAAAATCTTTTAACCGCCAAACGCCAATTTCCCTCCACGCAAACCCGTGGGGAGTTTTGGGGGGATGGTGCCTCGGTTATTCGGCGTACAGGTTCTCTTCCTGCTGGGGGATGTACTTTTCGACCAGCCGGCTTATTTTTCTCGAGTCTGGCTTTTTGTTAACGTAGTCCGTCAGCAGCCCTGCGGGATACAGGTCAGGGTCGGACGCTGACTGGAAGTCGGCGGCATCTTCGGAGTAGTCGCCGTCTTCGACAGCGTCTTCCTCGATGGCATAGTCGCTGAACGCAATGGAGCGCTCGGCATCCCTATGGCGTTCTATGCCGACCAGCAGCGTGGTCGGGATGATGCTTATCTGAGGGTCTTCGCCCCAGTAACCGGGATTGGCGATGATTTCCGCAACCTTATCCGCTATAATGTCTCTAAGTTCTTTTCGTGTCATAATACTTTCTTTTTTTGTCTTTATAACGGTATAACGGTCCACGCTTATCAATGGTTTCCTTCGCAACTGTTTATTGGGGCGTCGCCTCATCCAATAGGACCTAAGCCAAGACGAGAACGAGCACTATGCCGAGGATGATGAGCAGGGTGTTGGAGACGGCGTATGTGATGGTGTAGCCCAGGGCCGGGACGGTGCTTCCCAGGCGCTCCTGGACGGCGCCGAGGCCGGCCGTGGTCTTGCGCGCACCGGCGCAGCAGCCGAGCGTCACGGCGGGGTGGAACTTGAAGATCTTGTGGCCGATGATTATGGCGAGGAAAAGCGGAATGAGCGTCACGATGAGTCCGGCGATGAAGATCTTAGGACCCACCTCGGAGAAGGCGCTGATGAACGACGGACCGGACTGGATGCCGATGACGGCGATATACATGTTCAGGCCCAAGTTGTTGAACACCCAGAGCGAAGCCTTCGGGATGGCGCCGCCGACGGGACGCTTGGAGCGCAGCCAGCCGAGCACGAGGCCCATGACCAGCGCACCGCCGCTTGCGCCGAGGCTAACGGGTACGCCACCTATGGTGACGGCCAGTGCTCCGAGCAGACCGCCCAGGAGGATGCCGATGCCGACAAAGACAAAGTCGGTCGAGAGTGTGGCGGGGTCGGCATAGCCTATCTCTTTTGCAGCCGCGTCAAGGCGTTTCTTCACGCCGACGAGTTCCAGTATGTCGCCGCGCTTGATTTCGGTGGCGTCGAGGGGGTTGAGACCGATGTCGTTGCGCACGATGCGCTTGATGTCGACGCCCTCCATCCAGGGTTGGTCAAAGAGCTCGCGCACGAGCTTGACGGGGCAGTGTTTGGATACGGTCACGTTAACATCTTCGACAGGGAAGGAGAGGAGGCTCACCCCGGCCACCTCGGGACCGAGCGGGGCATTGTCGCCGACAATCATCTCGCGCCGTCCGGCGAGGACGACCGTGTCGCCGGGGTTTATCACCGTGTCGGGGGTCACGTTGTCTATTCGTTCGTCCGAGCCGGCACGCTGGATGCGCTCCACTGTCAGGCGGCGCCCCTGTTTCTCATAGATTCCTTCGAGCTCGCGCACGGAGAGCGGACCGGTCATCTGGGCTCCGTCAGCCTTGAAGGCGCGGAACGCCACGGGGCGGCAGGCGTTGAAGCTGGCCGGATCGTTGCTTGTGGAGTCGGGGCTGAGCGTCTTCTCGAGTTCGCGCGTCATGGCCTTGACCTTGTCGAGGCCACCCATCATGGCGGGCCCGACATAACCCAAGAGCCAGACGGCCCCTAATGTACCGAAGACGTAAGTCATTGCGTAACAGACCGGGATGGCGGCCGCCATATCCTTTATCTGCTCGGGCGATCCGGGGAGGGAGTTGACGGTGTCCTCGGCTGCGCCGACAACGGGAGAGGCCGTCGAGGCACCGGCCATCATGCCGGCCGCCTGACCCGGGTTGAGGTCGAACCAGAATGACACACCGATGGCCGCCCCTAGGATAAGGATGCAGACAACGACGGCGAAGATGACCTCTTTCAGTCCCTCGCCCTTCAGGGAGCGGAAGAACTGCGGGCCCACGCTGTAGCCGATACAGAAGAGGAAGAGGAGGAAAGAGACTGACTTAAGCGGACCGCCGACATTGATGTCGAGTTGTCCGACGAGCACGCCGATGATGAGCACCGCCGTGACGGTACCCAGCGCGATACCCTTTACCTTGACCTTTCCGAGCAGAAACCCGAGGCCGATGGTCAGGAACACCGCCAGGGCGGGCGTATGTCTGAGAGCGTCAACAAACCACATACAGTTTATCAGATATAGTGAATAGTGAGCACAGTAAAGAATACCGTAAAAAAATACAGATTTCTTATAGAATGTTAACAAGCGCCGCCATGCGATTGTTGTGCCCTCCCGCAATTGTCAAAGACCGCGACCGCGTCGACGTTGAGTTACAAACCCTCAGCCACGACAAACTCCTCCGGTGAATAAACGGGTAACTCTGAGAATTTGAAATGTTTTGCATTACGAGTGATTATACACTC
>CAZUAK010000016.1:0-5773 GCA_964618395.1 uncultured Sangeribacter sp. | reverse complement strand
CATCATCCGTGTCCACGACTGAGCGATCCACGCTGTTATATAGCTGATCTAATGTCTTGAGCCACTCTTTATTTTGGGCGCTTGCCTTTATCTCTTCAGCCGTTCGCCTTTCCGAGATTGCAGGGTCTTGATGTGTGACGATTTTTGTGCGTAAAACACCTTTTACATTCTCAAAAATCTTTCTTATAAGATGTGCATCAGCCCCATTTTCTAATGTAACGGTTATTTGAGTCATATCCCTTTTATTTTAATGTGTGTATTCATCGGAAGGTGCGTAAACGCTTCCTCAGTGTTCTGTCCCCTAAATTAAAAAGCAAATTTAAGAAAATCTCTTTAGAATTCCAACTAAATAGGAAAATTTCTACGTGTGTATATTTAAGATAAATATACAAAAATAAGTTTCCCTTTAAATCAGCGCAACCATAATTTTTTTGAATATATGTTGTTGGATACCCCGTTTTTTAACCTCAAGAGAACAATTCATCATTTTGTAACTTAGAAAGAACTACTTATCGTTTTGCAACTTCGAGACAACAATTCTCTTTTATATTTATTACGTACATCATCCGGACCGATAAAGCATCGTAGCGCAGGTCTCCGTCCTGTTCCAGGTCTTTCCGACCTACCCCAACGACCCGTGGCAGGCTGGAATCCTGCGCTTTGGGATGTTCACTCTCCTGATGGGGCCTAAAAGCTGCAGAACAAAAATCGACTCAAGGCTGCGACCCATGCGGCTGCCATTTTTTGAAACGGGGTCTTAGAACATGAATAAAGTTTTTTTGTTAATATAGTACTAATTAGTTATCTTTGCAGCATGAATCCAGAAGCGAAAGACCCTATCTATGTCAGGACAATATTTAAAACCCCGGCATTTGACACCTTCTTATACTCGTTACCATCAAAGGTGCAAAAAAAGATAGACTATGTGATGAATGTTATAGCCACTGTGTACAATATACCTACGAAATTTGTCAAACACCTTGATAGCAGCGATCTCTATGAGATGCGGATTTCAGTAGGCACTAATGAATACAGAACGATTCTTTTCGCCTTGGATCATGACAATGTAATTGAGGCTAAGAACATAGTTTTGCTTAACGGTTTCTTGAAAAAAGATAACAAGGATTACCGAAAGCAAATTTTAATCGCAGAAAAAATATTAGACAGTTTAGAGTTATGAGAAGTAGAACTTTAGATCCTACAAAATTGGCCAAACTGAGGACCGTTAATGACGATCTCGATGCTCGGTACGGAAAACCGGGTACTGTGGAACGCGAAATATTTGATGACGAGTCGGTTGCATGGTTCTATGGCAATATGTTAAAAGAAAGACGCAGAGAGTTAAAACTCACTCAAAAGCAAGTTGCCGACCAACTCGGAAGGGAGCAAAGCTATATTGCGCGTGTCGAAAATGGAAAGGCCGATATTCAGCTGTCAAGTTTTTTTCGTATTGCAGCCATCTTAGGTATACAATTCGTTCCTACTTTCCTCGGAGGAGGATTCCGATAAAATTCATTTTTAAGGGTGCTTCTCCTGGTTTTGGGCCGGGCGCGGCAGAGTGAGGGCGGTGGCGAGGCGCGCGAGCGACGAGCCGAGGACGCGGAGATGGCGGCGCGCGGTGTCGGGCTGCAGGGCCTCGGTTAGGGTCATCGGACGGCAGATGATGGGGAAGATGCCGGCAAAGCCGGACTCCAACAACTCGGGGACCGAGTCGACTGCGCCGGCTACGGCGACCGTCGGGACACCGACGGCCGATGCCCGGCGGCAGACCCCATAGGGCAGCTTTCCGCTGAGGGTCTGGCTGTCGATATGTCCCTCTCCGGTGATGACCAGGTCGGCTCCGCGCACGTGTGAGTCGAACTCCACCATGTCAAGCACAGCCTCTACACCGGGCTTCAATTCGGCGCCGAGAAAGGTCTTGAAGGCATAGCCTATTCCCCCGGCTGCCCCGGAGCCGGGATGGGCGGAGAAGTCGTCATGGCCGCTCCGTTTGACCACGTCGGCCAGGTGACGCAGACCCCGGTCCAGAGTCTCAACCTCGGCCGGCGTCGCCCCCTTCTGCGGTCCGTAAACAAACGCCGCCCCGGCCTGACCGAACAGAGGGTTGGTGACGTCACAGATAACTGTGAAGCGACACGCCTTCAGATCAATCAGACAACCACCCTCATCTATGTTCGCTACCTTCTCCAAGGCCTCGCCACAAGGGTGAAGGACAGAGCCTGAAGCATCGGTAAAGCGAAGTCCCAGTGCCGTCAGCATACCCATTCCGGCGTCACACGTCGCGCTCCCCCCGATGCAGACCAGAAACTCCCGGCAGCCGTTTCTGTAAGCGTCGAGTATCATCTCACCCAATCCGGCCGAGGAGGTGTGCATGGCATCCCTCTCGTCAGCCGTCAACAGCTGGAGTCCGGAGGCCTCGGCCATTTCTATGAGTGCGACGCTCTCCATTCCGGTCTCTACAGTCCCGTAGCGGGCGTCGACAGGCCGTCCCAGAGGATCCGTGACGCGGCAACTTCGCCACTGTCCGCCAAGCTGGCGGACCAGCACCTCGGCAGTGCCCTCGCCACCGTCGCCGACCGACACACAGATGACTTCAGCCTCCGGGACGGCTGTCAGTATACCGCTTTTCAGCGCTGCGTTGACCTCGGCAGAGGAGAGCGAATCCTTGAAAGAGTCGCAGGCAACAACTATCTTCATACTTAACTTCTCGTCTTACTTTTCTACGGGCGGGACATTCTTACTTCTCGACGAGCGGAATATAATCGGCATATCCGGCGGCGGCCATCTCGTCGAGCGGAATGAAGCGAAGCGAGGCGGAGTTGATGCAGTATCTCATTCCGCCCTCCGAGGCGGGACCGTCCGGAAAGACGTGGCCAAGGTGCGCACCGCTTGAGGCCGAGCGTACCTCTACCCTATGGCGTCCGTATGAGTTGTCGGCATGCTCGGTGACGGCGTCCCCGCTGACTGGCTTCGTAAACGCAGGCCAGCCGCAGCCGGAGTTGTACTTGCGCGAGGAGACGAACAGAGGTGTACCGTCCGTGATGTCCACATACAGGCCGGGGCGGAACTCATGGTTATACTCGTTCTCGAACGGACGTTCGGTCGCTCCGTTCTGCGTCACCTCCCACTGTAGCGGCGTAAGCCGCTCCCGCAGCTCCGCCTTGTCCTCTTTCGGCACACTGCGCCGTCCCTTCACCTCCGCAATCAGCGAGGGGTCTACATGACAGTATCCGCCGGGGTTCTTGACAAGATATTCCTGATGATACAGCTCGGCGGGATAGAAGTTCTTCAGCGGCTCCACCTCGACGGCGAGAGGCTCGCCATAGCGGCGTTCCACTGTGGCGTAGACCGCCTCAATGACACTCAGGTCGGCCGGGTCGGTATAGTAGATGCCGGTCCGGTACTGGGTTCCGCGGTCGTTTCCCTGACGGTCTACCGAGAGCGGGTCTATGCTTCTGAAATAGAGGGTCAGCAACTCCGTGAGGCTGACCTTCGTATCGTCATACACGACCTCTACCGCCTCCGCAGCGCCGGTCAGCCCGGTGCATACCATCTTATATGTGGGATCTTCCACGCGGCTGTTGGCATATCCGGCCACCGTCTTCTCCACACCGTCAACCAGCGAGAAGAGCCGGTCCGTCCCCCAGAAACATCCTCCCGCCAAATATATCTTCTTCTTCATAGCTTTATTTTTTACCGACAGGTTTTTTACCGACAGGTTTCGGAACCCCGGCTGCCGACGTCAATCCGGCTGCCGGCAGGGACCGATACCTTCGGTTGCTTTCTCTATTATTAGTTACTCACGAGGGCGAATATGGTTCACCTACTCCCTCCCTTTCGTTGGTCTATAAGTCAGAATATTTATTCCAGATGTCAGAAACAGGGTATTTTTGCCCATTTTTTAACTATCCTTAACTTTTCCTATACTTCCTTTTTCGCTTTTTGATTTGTTCTTATTACCGAACGACGAAAAGCGGTCCCTGGGAGTCCGGGCAGGACACTCGGAGGGAACGTAAAAAAAGTCAAGAGTAACAATTTTATTCTAAAAAATTATGGAAAACACAGCTCCCCTCAAGGGAATCAAGGTAGTGGATTTTACCGAGGTTCAATCGGGTCCCTCATGTACTCAGATGCTGGCATGGCTCGGCGCAGACGTAATCAAAATCGAACGTCCCGGTGTCGGTGACGCCACCCGTAAGGAACTTCAGTTCAATCCTGATCTCCCCTCCTACTATTTTCTCCAGCTCAACAGCGACAAGAAGTCGCTGAGCCTGGACGCAAAGACTCCCGACGGCAAGGAGATCCTGACAAAACTCATCAAGGAGTGCGACATCTTCGTCGAGAACCTGCACCCCGGAGCAATGGACAAGCTCGGCTTCGGCTGGGAAGATGTTCACAAACTCAACCCCAGATGTATCTACGGCACAATCAAGGGCTTCCCTGTATCTTCACAGTATGCCAACCTGAAGGCTTACGAGCCTATCGCACAGGTAACGGCGGCGGCCGCAACCACTACCGGATGGTTCGAGGGTGAATACAACATCCCGACCCAGAGCGGCGCCGCGCTGGGCGACTCCAACACCGGCATGCACCTGCTCATCGGCCTTCTCGCCGCCCTTCAGCAGCGTAACAATACCGGCGAAGGTTGCTACGTTTATCAGTCGATGCACAATGCGTGTCTGAACCTCTGCCGTATCAAGACCCGTGACCAGCTCACACTCGACAAGATCGGCTATCTGACCCAGTATCCTCAGTATCCCAACGAGAAGTTCGGCAAGACCGTTCCCCGCGCCGGAAACATCGAGGGCGGCGGCGTACTCGGCTGGACCTACAAGTGTAAACCCGCCGGCCCGATGGATACCACCGAAGAGGCAAACAACTACGTATACATCATCCTTCAGCGCGGCGAGAAGGACTTCGAGCTGGCCTGCAAGGCTTTCGGTTTCGAAGACTGGCTGACAAACCCCGACTTCAACACTGCCGACGCGCGTGACCGCCACAAACAGGACATCTACGAGAGAATCGGCGAATGGACTGCCGACAAGACCAAGTTCGAAGTTACCGAAATCCTCTCCAAGGCCGGTGTTCCGGTGGGTCCTGTCGTTTCGACCCAGGAGCTTCTCGCCGACCAGTCACTCTATGACGGAAACACCCTCGTGAAGATCAACCAGGGCGGCGAGGTCGGTGAATTCGTCACCGTGGGCTGTCCCTTCACCATGAGCAATTATCAGCCTGTCTACGGACCGGCTCCGAAACTGGGCGGCAACAACGAGGAAATCCTCTCCGCTCTCGGATACACCGCCGAGCAACAGGCCGAGTTCGCCAAGAACGGAACCACAGAACCCATCGTAGTCGATGGCAAGAAGGAGATGTAAGGTTATGGAAAACACTGAATTGACAAATAAAGGGGCGGCCGTACAGGCCGCTCCCAAGTTTCCCGAGCAGGTCACGGGCATGTATATCCTCGCCGAGAGCCTCCGCCGCCTCAACCTCAACAAGGTCTACGGCCTCGTGGGCATTCCGGTCACCGAAGCGGCCTACGCGATGCAGAAGGTCGGCATAGACTATTACGGTTTCCGCTTTGAGCAGCAGGCCGGCATGGCAGCCGCCACTCACGGCTACCTCACCCGTCAGCCGGGCGTGCTCCTGACCGTCTCCTCGCTCGGTTTCCTCAACGGCCTGACGGCCACCGCGAACGCCACTGTAAACTGCTATCCGATGATTCAGATTTCGGGCGCGAGCGATCCGACAATGGTCGACATGAACATGGGTA
>CAZUAK010000015.1:0-24172 GCA_964618395.1 uncultured Sangeribacter sp. | reverse complement strand
CCGGATGCTCGTGGCGGTCACCGGGATAGAAGTAGAGGTTCGGGTCGCCGTCGAGGCGTCCGAGGCCCTCGACCTCGTTCTTGACCGCGTGGGAGTGGACGATGTCCATGATGACGGCTATGCCGAGGGCGTGTGCGTCGTCTATGAGCCGCTTGAGGTCGTCGGGGGTGCCGAAGCGCGACGAGGCGGCATAGAAGGAGCTGACGTGATAGCCGAAAGAGCCGTAATAGGGGTGCTCCTGGATGGCCATGATCTGGATGGCGTTATAGCCGTCTGCGGCGATGCGCGGAAGGGTCTTGGTGCGGAACTCCTCATAGCTGCCGACCTTCTCCTCGCTCTGGGCCATGCCGATGTGACACTCGTAGATGAGCAGCGGCTTCACGTCGGGCTTGAAGTTCTTGATCTTGAATTTATAGGGATGCTTCGGTTCGTAAACCTCGGCAGAGAATATCTTTGTCTGTTCGTCCTGGACAACGCGGTTGGCGTAGGCCGGGATGCGCTCGCCGCTGCCGCCGTCCCACTCGACGAACATCTTGAAGAGGTCGCCCTCGTGGAGCGCCTTTTCGGGGAGTTTGACTTCCCAGACCCCGCCTGAGATGGGGGTGAGGGCATATTCAGGAAGGGGCTTCCAGTCCGAGAAGGTGCCTATGAGGGTTATGGCTGTGGCGTTGGGAGCGTACTCACGGAAAATCCAGCCTCCGCCCGGAAGACGGTGGAGTCCGAAATACTTATAGGCGTTCGCAAAGTCGGAGAGAGAGCCGTTTGTGTTTACGGTCAGCTCCTCATATTTGCGGATGACATCGCGGTGACGTCCGATGATAGCGGGTGCGAAGGGTTCGAGCCAAGGATCGTGGCGCAGAATTGCAAATTCTTTCTTATTTTTTGTGTTTCCCATGGGATTTAATTTTATCTTTTATAACGCTTTTTGGAACTCGCAGGTTTTACCAAACCCTCTTTCAGAGCCTTGCGGTGCCGTTTTTTCTGTTTTGCGGGGGTCGGGTTCTGTCGGGGGGCAGGTTTAGCCGCATGTCTGTCCGCGGTTTTATCCGGCATTTTATCCAGGGTGGCGCCCCCTTCGTCGGGGGCCGTGAAGAGCCCCTTTACCGCCTCGCGCAGCAGCGGCCCGTGGACCGGGTCCGAACGCAGTGTCCTGAGCACGCCCTCGACATAGTCGTCGGCCGTCGCGTATCCCAACAGTGACGGAATGGCGGTGCTGGTCAGCAGCGGTTTGTGGTTGAACACCTTCAGTATCGCTGCGTAGTCCCCCCGGCGGAGCATGGCGTGGAACTCCCTGGTCAGTTCCTGATAGGTTTCGCGCGGATGGAGCGTGTGGATGAGGCCCTTGATGTGGAGTTCGAGGGCGGTGATGCACGTGAAGCGTGCGTCTATCTTACGCTCTACGTCGCGTTTCATCCTGTGGCGCGTGTGCTGGAGCGCCTGGGCGTCTGCCATCCTTTCAAAAAAGCTGAGGACAATCTCGCGCACCTTGCGGAAGGTGCGCTCAGGGTCCAGCCCGTTTGCACGCGCCATTATCCGGATCACCTCTTCGGTCAGGAAGATATTCTCCACCTCGGCCACCTCGGCCACCATCACCGAGCGCATGCGCAGGTACTTGACCTCCGACTCGCTGCGCCGGTCACGGTCTACGATGCCCAACGTCTCGAGCGGATGGTACTGTTTGAGATACCTGAAGGTGCGCGTCGTCTCGATGACCTTGTCACATGACCCCAAGGGGCGGACGGTGTAGTCTGGGAAGACCAGCTTATAGAGTCGCGCGTCGATACTGTGGTCGGCGTCCCCTTCGATGAAGAGCACGGGGCGTCGCGAGCCGATGAGGTCGACGAAGGCCGGCCCAGACTTGTCTGCCGGCAGTATCTCGTAGTCCCAGGTTTCGTCTTCAGAATGATACTTCTTTATCCACACCACCACGGTGCGCATGCGCGAGCCGACAAAGGCCGGGTCGGTAGAGTCATAAACGAACCGGCAGTCGGGCCGCAGGTGCTCCAGACGGTCCCACAGAGGGCCGACGGTCGTCGGGTGGACAAACAGGGTAGGGGAGTCAACGAATATGACCCCTCGGCGCGGAGCAGTCAGGACCTTTGCGACATAATACAGCCCGGCCCTCTCGCCGCGCGAGAGGCGCCCGAGGTCGATGAGGTCAGTGCCGGACACGGTCTTGAAGCGGAGGCGCCCCTCCTCGGTGACCACCATGCGCGAGGTGTGGAAGAGGTCTTCCCAGACGTCGCGGATACGCTTGAAGAGAGGCGAGTCCTTGACCGCCTCCGCTTCGATAAAGTCCGAAAACTCTGCCTGCAGGGCGAGCGGGACGGCCGGAAATGACTCGTCGACCGGACCCACGGGGCGCGCCGTGCTCCCGGCGCGGCGTATCATCTCCTCCATGAACCGGGACTTGCCCGACCCGCCGGCGCCCACCAGCGAGATGTGGTAGTCGCGCGGAACGGCCGGTACACTTTCCGACCCGTGAAGGGGTGGCAGCACAATATTCTTCATCCGTGATTAATGATTCTTCTCGTTTATGGCGGAGGGGGACTTGACGACGGCTCAAATAAAGAACAGCCGCTTCCGGACCGCGGGCCTGTGACGGTGTCTCGGCCACTCCGTGTGCGAAGATATACATTTTTTTCTTAACTTTGCGAAAGAATACCGATAAAAATCATCTGAGGCCTCGCTGAGGCCTTGTTGAAACCTTAAAACATAAACTCCCTAAAACTTTAAAACACAATATGTTTTCCGGAATTGTTGAAGAAGCTGCGCGGGTCCTTGACGCTACCCGTAAGGATGGAAACCTGAACCTGAGGGTGAAGTGTTCCTTTACCGACGAACTGAAAATAGACCAGAGCGTCGCCCACAACGGGGTGTGCCTGACCGTCGTCAGCCTTCCCGGGGACGGGACGTATGAGGTGACCGCAATCCAGGAGACGCTGGACCGCTCCAACCTTGGCGACCTCAAGCCCGGTGACTGCGTGAACCTTGAACGCTCTATGAGGATTGACGGCCGGCTCGACGGTCATATCGTCCAGGGCCATGTCGACACCACGGCGGTCTGCACCGCACTCGAAGAGCTCGACGGAAGCCGCTATTATACTTTCAAGTATGACTTCAATCCCGCTCTTGCCGCCAAGGGTTACGTGACCGTGGAGAAGGGCTCCATCACCGTCAACGGTGTGTCGCTGACCGTCTGCGACTCAGAGAAGGACTCCTTCCGCGTGGCCATAATCCCCTATACCTACGAGAACACCAACTTCCGCGACATCAAGCCCGGAACGCGCGTCAACCTGGAGTTCGACATCGTGGGCAAGTATATAGCCCGCATAACGAATCTCGCGGCGGACTGAGCGATGGCCAATCCCTGGATAGAGGCGATGCGGCTGCGGACAATCCCCGTCTCGACAGCCGGAGTGCTGGCCGCCTGGGCGGTGGCGATAGCCTACCGGTGCTTCAGCCTCCCGGTGGGTGTCATCTGCCTTGTGTTCGCCATCGGCGCACAGATTGCCTCGAATTTCGCAAACGAGTATTTCGACTTCCGCAACGGACTCGACCGCAAGGGGCGCGAGGGGTTCAGGCGCGGTGTGACAGAGGGCGACATAAAGCCGCAGGCCATGTTGCGCGCCACCCTGCTGACGTTAGGGCTGACCTGTCTCGTGGGGCTCTCCCTGGTCTACTGGGGTGGCTGGTGGCTGGTGGCTGTCGGTGTGGTCATAGCGTTGTTTGCGTTGGCCTACAGCGCCGGACCGTATCCCCTCTCTCACCACGGGCTGGGAGAGGTGACGGTCATCATCTTCTTCGGACTTGTGCCGGTCCTGCTGACGGTCTATGTCATGGGGATGGCGACGGACTCCTTCGGGGCCTCGCTGAACCTGTGCGCCGGTTCGGGCCAGTGGTCGCTGTGGCCGGAGGCTGCCGCCGTCGGCCTCGGCGCGGGCATGATGGCGGCCAACGTTCTTATCGTCAACAACGTCCGCGATGAGGAGGATGACCGTGCCGTCGGCAAACACACTTTGGCGGTGAAGTTCGGCGGGAGGACGCTGAAGTGGCTTTACCTGTTTTTCTTCGTCGCCGCTGTCGCCCTCTTCGCATGGTTCTGCTTCACGGTGTTGGGACCGCTCGCGGGGTGGCTGGCGCTGCTCCCCGGCCTCTTCTGGTTCAAGCCCTTTTCGCAACTCATGTCGCGTCACGGGGCTGCCCTGAATCCGGTCCTGGGCCTCACCGCACGCACGATGCTGCTCAATGTCGCCTGGCTGCTCGTGGCCGCTCTTTTCCTTTAACTTTTTTTGAAACGGGGTCTTAACGCCCTTTTCCCTTACTCTCGATAAATGGCCGATAACAAACCTCAGTACAGAAACAAGTCAGCAAAAAATACGGCTCAGCCGACAGACCCGACGGGCAAGCTGCCCCCGAATGATGTCCTGGCCGAGGAGGTTGTCCTCGGTGAGCTCATGCTTGAGAAAGACGCCTATATGAACGTCTCGGAGCTGCTCGTGCCCGAAAGTTTCTATGACCCTGTGAATCAGAAGATATACGAGGCCATACAGTCGCTCGGCCTGAACCAGAGGCCCATAGATATGATTTCGGTGACGGAGCAGCTGCGAGCTAACGGCACTCTCGAGGAGGTCGGCGGCGCGCTCCATATCACCGAGCTCACTACACGAGTCTACTCGGCGGCCAACGTGGAGTATCACGCCAAAATCATAGCTGACAAGTATCTGGCACGGCGACTCATAAACTTCGCCTCGACCATCGAGGGGCAGGCCTTCGACGAGAGCAACGATGTGGAGGAGCTCATGCAGCGGGCCGAGGGTCAGCTCTTTGAAATCTCGCAGACGCAACTCAAGCGTGACGTGACCCAGATAGACCCGGTGCTCTCCCTGGCGCTGGAGCAGATTGAGATGGCCGGTCAGAACGAGAGTGGCCTCTCGGGACTCAAAACCGGGTATAACCAGCTCGACAAGCTCACGTCAGGGTGGCAGGACTCGGACCTGATTATCGTGGCCGCGCGTCCGGCGATGGGTAAGACGGCCTTCGTCCTCTCGATGGCCAAGAACATGGCCATCGACTATAATATACCTATTGCGATATTCACCCTCGAGATGGCCAACGTGCAGCTGATGAAGCGTCTGCTCTCCAATATAGCCGACCTGGAGGGTGAGAAGATTAAGAGCGGAAAACTTTCGCCCGAGGAGAAGACGCGCCTCAACGAGCGTGTGCGCTCGGTGTTCTCCGCTCCGCTATATCTCGACGAGACGCCGGGCCTTAGCATCACGGAGCTTCGCACAAAGGCGCGGCGCCTGGTGCGGGAGCGTGGCGTGAGGATGATTATGATTGACTATCTGCAGCTGATGACGGCGGCTGGCATGAAGCTCGGCAGCCGTGAGCAGGAGGTATCGACAATTTCGCGCTCGCTGAAGGGCCTGGCCAAGGAGCTGAACATTCCCATCATTGCGCTCTCTCAGCTCAACCGAAGCACCGAGACGCGCGAGGATAAGCGTCCGGTGCTGTCAGACCTCCGTGAGTCGGGCGCCATCGAGCAGGATGCCGATATCGTATGTTTCATCCACAGGCCGGAGTACTATACGCGTTCGACCGAGGACAAGGATGGTGCGGATATCCGCGGAATGGCTGAACTCATCATCGCCAAACACCGAAGCGGTGCCGTGGGTGACGTCAAATTGCGCTTTGTCAAGCAGTTCGCACGTTTCGAGAACTGGGATAGCTCGTCGTACGACACCTATGGTGTCCCTGAGTCGGGCAAACCGACGAGTGTCCGCCGCGAGTCGCGCATGAACCGTCCCGACGCGCTGGCCACAGCCTTGGGGGCGGAAGACTTAGGTGCAAAGGAGTCGCCCATCACCTTCAATCAGCCCCCTTCGTCGTCTTCCGACCCCTTTGGAGGGGGGTTCACCCCCGATACCCCGATACCCTTCTGACCGCAAGCATGTCTTGTCCGGGTGGGCATATATGATACGTTATTGAAGGGAAAATCAAGATACGAAATCAGACTCGGTTCCGTCGTGGAATGGCAAGGCCCGCGGCGGTTATTTCCGGCGGGCCTTGAAGAATGATTTGAGGAGGGCGGCTGACTCATCGGCGAGCATGCCGCTTTCTATCTCTGTCTTTGGGTGGAAGGGCAATCGGTCCGGGTTATAGAAGGTGCGGACACCGCCCTTACTGTCGTCCGCCGCCCATACTATGCGTTTAAGGCGCGCCAGACCTATTGCGCCGGCGCACATCGGACACGGTTCGAGCGTGACGTAGAGCGTGCAGTCCGGAAGGACCTTGCCGCCGAGGGCGTTCTGTGCGGCTGTGACAGCCATGATTTCGGCGTGGGCCGTGACATCGTTCAGCGTCTCTGTCAGGTTGTGGCCTCGGCCCACCACCCGTCCGTTAACGGCAACGACGGCCCCGACCGGTACTTCACCGGCCTCGGCCGCCGCTTCTGCTTCTTCAAGCGCGAGACGCATGAAGCGTTCGTCGTCGCTCATTTCTTTCCTTTCAGTACGTCGAGCAGGCCGTTGACCACACCCGAGCCGGTCGACTCTTCTTCGCCACCGATCTTGTCATATTTGAAGCCGACACACAGACCGTCATACGAGTCGATTATGCCCCCGACAGATTTGACCAGTGAGTTGCCCGAGAAGGAGGAAACGGCGCTGACGATTTTCTTGAGTGTCGTGGCGTCGAACATGATGTTCATCGTCTTGGGACCCTTTTCGACATAGGTTTTCATCTTGCCCAGGGAGATTTTTCCGAAAGCCTGGAACTTGAAATAGAAGATACCTTTTTCGTCAGACTTCTCGATGGTGCCCTTCAGGGAGATTTTGCCGACCGACATGGTGAAGGCGCCGTCTTTCTCGATGGTGATGGTCGAGCCGGTGAGGCCGAATTTCTGATAGTAGGGGTCGAGCTTGTTCTCGATTGCGCCGGCGGCGGCCATGCCACCGGCTTTTTTGAGGAAGTTCTCGTCCTGAAAAGTCACGGCGCTGCCCGAGGCCTTCCATTCGCCCTGGAGGTCCTTGACCTCTATGTTGGAGCTGGTGAAGATGCCCTCGACGATATTTTCAACGGCGCCGCCTGCCCCGCCGAGTATGTCCTTGATGTCGAAAGCGGAGGCGGAAGAGGGGAGGAGGACTGCCGTGCAGACACCGGCAGCCACTAAAAGTTTCTTGATGTTCATAATCTCTTTAGACACCCCTCGTCCCCAAAGGTTTACATACACCCCAATAATTTGCATGGACCTCAATAAATTGTGTGACCCTTTCGGAGAGTGCTGTCTGGTTATGCGTGGGATGAATTATTTAAAATCCTTTATGATAACTTTTTATCCCTTATGATAAATGGTTAAACCTCAGGTATGATAAATGGTTAAACCTCAGGCAGTCAATTACGTAGAAGCACTCGATATGAGCACTTAGGTATACAGGATTGACGCCGGGTCAATGGAGGCGGGAGGAGTTAAATCGATGCAATGATTTTGGGGTCTTTGCCAATCATCTGGGCGATATGTTCGTTGCTTAATCCGTTTGACCGCATAGTGTTCACAATGTTCTTGAGCTCGTTTAGAGCTCCCTCGAGAAGTCCTTTCTTGCGTCCTTCCTTGCGCCCTTTTTTGATACCTTCTTTGATACCTTCTTCGCGTCCTTCCTCGATGCCTTCTCTTCTGTTTTTCTTAGCCGCAAAGCGGATGGCGCTCCGATAGTCCAGTTCCTTGTAGTATGAGTCTGAATAGGCCACAGCCTCTTCACTCGAAAGCTTCTCGGTCTTTGAAGCCTCGAAGATTTCGTCAAATTCTCCTGAGAGATACGCTTTTGAGTCCTTAGTCATATTCTCCATGTTTTTAATGATGTACAATAACTTCTCGAGCTCTGTCTTACATTCATCCCACTCCTCGGGAACCTCCGGCAACGAGAGGAATATAAGCTGTAGGGTATCGGAATATATCTCGTGTGTTGTTCTTTCGGCAAAAAGAAACTCCTTGAGCATCCTTGATTCCTTGCCAGTCATGTTGAAGTTGGTCACGACAATACAGTAAACCGGCGACATCACATATTCCGTTCCGCGCTTGCCTTGATTGACAATGGCCCTGCACCCATAGAACAACATGCGGTCCGCGAAGTTTTCAGACTCAATCTGCTGCATTTCTACGATGAAGTGATGGCCGGTGTCTGTAGTGCAGTAGATGTCGTAGTGAATCTTCTTCCTGTTTTTCCTTTCGGGATGAAGCTCAGTGGGGCGGAAGACGATCGACTTCACGTGCAGCCGTCCCACAAAGAGGGCGTTGAGGAATCTTTTGAGTATATCGACATGTTCTTCCGTGCCAAAAAGTTTTTTGAATCCGAAGTCCGTCAGAACCCGGATAAACTCTTTATCAAGAGGATTGTCGATTCTATCCTCGCTCGGATGCTTCTTCTTTGCCATAGGAGATCCCTTTAGTCCTACAAAATTACAAAAATAATCTTAACCTGCAAATTTGGTGCTTTCTTAAAGGTCCAAATGATTTTGGAAACTTCCAAAGAAGAAAAAATTTAAAGGAAATTTGATTTTTTTGAGGATGTTTAGATTTTTTTTGGAAGTTTCAAAATTATTTACTAACTTGCGCACAAATAAACTATTAACTAAATCTTAACCCCATGAAAAAACTTCCGTTCTTTCTTGGCCTTATGATGCTCTTCCTTTGCGCATGTTCGCAGCTTGATGAGAATGATCTCAGAAGTGGCTTGAAGAGTGAGGGCCATTCTTCTAATTCTACCTCGCACATTTCTGAGGCTGACGCAATTCAAATAGCAAATAGTGTCATATCTTCAATGTCCACTCGGTCAGAAAATGCGATGTCTCCGTCAGTAGATTATGTGGTAAAATCGGGATATACGCGTTCTATGGATATACCGGACACACTGGCTTATGTGTTTAACTATCCTGGTAACTCAGGATTTGCCATTATCTCGACCGACTCACGTGTTGAGCCACTTTTGGCATATTCCAATGAGGGCAATCTTGACCTTTCAGACGAGTTCGTGCGAGAAAATATTCTTCTTCCGACCGAAGAGTATATTTCCACCCAAATACCTGCAAATCCTAATGATGTTCCGCTACCTGGTCATGGCGATTGGGAACTAGGATATAGAACCGTTGAAACAATGAGTCCTATCATATCTATGAACCTTAAGCAATACGCTCCTTGGAACAAAAAAATAGTTGAAGCTTTAGGTGGAGATTATGTAACAGGTTGTGTGCCGGTAGCAAGCATCTATATTATGACATATTGTAAACCTAGTTTTACGTTTAACGGGAAATATTACAATGCCGCTGAGATTGTCAAATGTATTGCTATTAATCAAGGTGCTACTGGATTGGGAACTACCAACTACTCCTATTCTTTAGCTGTGGATCAAATAGCTCAGCTCCTCTTTGATTTCGGACGTTCTATTGGTGCCAAATACAAATATAATGAGGTTGATCATGACTACTACACTGAAGCTTACAGCAGCGTAGCATGTAATAAGTTAATTAGCTCTTCTTTTAGTAGTCCTACAAATTTAATCGATTTCAACTTTGTTGAACATACAGCAGTAGATTACCTAAAATCAGATTATTTGCTCTATATGCAAGGTCGTACAACCGATGACGAGGATGGACATGCATGGGTAAGTGACGGATATGAATTAAAGACTGTCTTTAACCAACTACCAAACCTGCCTGCTCCTGGTACGATTCCTTATCTCCATTTTAATTGGGGCTGGAATGGATTATATAATGGCTATTTTTATTCGAAAGTCTATTCAGTGGCTGGATATAATTTAGTCGGTCAGAAATACTGTGCTTTCAAGATTAGTAAGTAACTATATTAGTTCATTTATATGAGAACGAAACATCTGCTCGTGCTCCTAATTTCGCTTTTGTGTCTGCCGGTCTTCGCGGTCGAGAACTATTTCCGGCCCGGTACTGAGTGGATTATGGAGTACACGAAACATAATATCGAAGAGGGGACCAGTAGCATAATCTATTATCGCTACTATATGGGGTCTGAGATACAAATTGATGGGGAGACTGTGCTGCCTTTCTATAGTTCCAAATATCCTCCCATTGAGTCAGGTACGCTTCACTATTATATGAAAACCGAAGGGGATAAGGTATACTGGCGCTATCTTGACCCTCAGTATCCCGAGTGGCATCTAATGTACGACTTCGGACTGCAAAAAGGAGAAACTGCTGAGATAATGCATATGCATAATAATCCGGAGGCCCGTGTTTACTATAACATGACGTGTACTGGGACTGACCTAACTGTTCCTCACAAAGAAGGACGATGGATGACACTTGTTGGTGAGGATGACCATGATACCGCAGAATGGATCTTAGGTATCGGCAGCTGGAGAGGCCCGCTCGACAATACTGTCCTATGGGACGGGGGTCCGTCGGAAAGGCTCTTCATGGTTAATTATCTTGCAGAAACGGTCTATGCCGCTGAAAGTACTGAAGTCAAGACTATGGAGGCAGATGATGTCATCATCCGAACCGAAGGCTCTGACATATTCATTTCTAATGTGCCCAATGGTACTTCGATAGCGATCTATGACGCGAACGGAAAAGTTGTAAAGAACCTGCAAGCGAAAGATAATACCACCCAAATTAGTATTGAAACTCCAGGCCTCTACATCGTGATGTTAGGAAATAAATCCGTAAAGGTGATAGTAAACTGAAAAGCATAACTACAAACGGTAGAACTCTATAGTCTTCCGGGGTGGAGTCATAAAATCTCAACCCCGGAAGATTTATAGTCTGGGGGTGTAACCCGCACGTATACTAGATGGATGACTTTAATACTCATTATTTCACGATCGCCCCAACCGACACTGAAGTACGCGTTAACAGGTCCGTGTATTGATTTTTCACTTTACGCTCATCATGTTAGAAGGTCAAACTCGCGAGTTGCTAAGTTGGATAATAGGTTAGGCAATTAAATTGAAGGCAGCTCTTCTGGAGTCGTTACCGTGGAGTTTTAAGGAGACAATTCGTTATAAAGTTTGTATTTTGAGTGTATTTAAATATTTTTTATTTTTTTTCATGATTTTTTGGGAGTTGTAATTTATTCTGTCTATATTGTAACGTAATTATTCTATAACCCTTAATAACCCAAAAGCATGAAGAAAATCAATTTCTTGCTCTGCTTTTTCTTCTTCTTCACCCTTTGCGCCTGTTCGCAACTGGAAGAAATGGATGTCTATACAGACAAGAGCAGTGAGTCCGTGACTCAAAAATCTCCCACACACGTTTCAGAATATGACGCAATTCAGATTGCAAATGACGTTCTTGCGTCTATGAGCACGCGTTCAAATTCAGACATCACTCCCTCTGTGGATTATGTATTACCGTCGAGTGCTACACGGTCTGCCAACGTTCCTGATACGCTGGCATACGTCATTAATTATCCCGAAAATTCCGGATTTGCAATAATCTCGGCAGACTATCGCGCAGAACCTTTGCTGGCGTATTCTGATAAAGGCCACATTGATGTTACTGATGATTTCGTACGCTATACCATTTTGAAACCGACGGAAGAGTATATAACTTATGAGGTCAACAATGGAACTGCTGATGTTCCTGCTACGGTAAATTGGGAAATTAGTTTTAAATATGATGTTGTTGAATGGATGTCTCCGGTCATCAAATTCGATTTACATCAAGAAGCTCCATGGAATAACAGAGTGCAAGAAGTAATAGGTGCAAATAACGTTGCTGGCTGTGTACCGGTAGCTTCTGTGTATATAATGACCCACTGTAAGCCCTCGTTTACTTTTAATGGTAAGCACTATAATGCAGCAGAAATAGTAAAGTGCATTGCAATCAATCAAGGTGTAGCTGGTTTAGGAACGACTACTTATTCCTATGCGAAGGCCGTAAACGAGATTGCCCAATTATTACTGGATTTCGGTCAATATATTGAAACAGATTATCATTATAACACTGATACTCGCATGTTTGAGGCATTGGCAAATGGTCAAAAAGCAAATGCAACGCTGATGGAATCCTCCTTTTATAGTCCTTCTCAGTATGTTAGTTTTTTCTATTCAGCATCAGAAGGAGTATATTCTAAACTTAAAAAATTAGTGGAAGATTATTTAAAAAATGATTGTATTTTATATTTAAAAGGAATTAATACGTCTTATTCCGATTATGCTGGTCATGCTTGGGTTTGTGACGGATATCAATATAGAAGATTGAAATCATTAGTCCCGACTCTTAACCCCCCTTTGCCGACTGCTTATTTGCACGCTAACTGGGGAAGCGGGGGGGAGTGTAATGGTTATTACAATACTAACATTTATGACACTCCCTATGGGAATTTCAAAATCACGTCTTATTGTGCTTACGAAATTGAAAAGTAATCCCAATTGTTATTGCTTATGAAAACGAAAATTTTACTGGTCCTCATGGTGTTAGTTTCGGGGCTACCCATGATGGGTGTCGAGAACTATTTCCGACCCGGTACGGTGTGGTACTTAGAAGAAATGGGGTATGATACTCCGACCGCCACGGTTTCATATTACTATACCACTTATTCGGTTAAAGATGAAGTCGAGGTAGACGGTGAGAAGGTGCTTCCATTCTATTATGGCGACAACCTTAAGTACTATCTCAAAACGGATGGGGGAAAGGTATATTGGCGATTCCCCGAGCCCGAATTCCCCGAATGGTACCTTATGTACGATTTCGGTTTGAAAGTTGGTGAGACTGCGGAAGTGACATTCGCACATTGGGCCAGACCCGAACAATCACCTCACAAACAGACTGTAAGATGCATACAGACTGATATTACTTATCCTGATAGGGATGGAGTATGGATGGAGCTTGAGTATTTTTATACTGACGAATATGTCAAGGAAGAATGGTGGGAAGGTGGACATTGGCTAATGGGAATAGGTGGCCAAGGAGGTGATCCAACATACAATGTTTTCGGCCTCGCCGGATCACGCGCGATCTATATAGGCGCCAGTCTGTATAAGGTGACATCAAACGGAGTGATCGTATACGAGACACCAGCTGCCGGCATGAAGGATGCAGCAGATAATGAGACCGTCATAAAGACCGAAGGACAGAACCTTGTCATCTCGAACGTCCGCGCCGGAGTTCAGGTAGAAGTTTTTGACACGACCGGCAAAAAGATTCGCTCTATGGTTACCGGTGTTGACGCCACCCGTGTACATCTCGACGCACCCGGCATATACATCGTTCGTGTAGGCTCCAAGGTCGTAAAGACCATGGTTGACTGACATATCAGTCTGGACCCTACCGTTTTGAATATTTTAGACCCTTTTTATGAAACGGGGTCTTAAGCCAAAGCGGACATCAGGAGACCAGGTTTAAACCTCTCCAAACGCCCGGAGCTTCAAACGACACACAATAAACAATCGTGGGCATGCCAAGCGCATGTCCACGATTGTTTTGATGTTTTTTTGGTAAAATAGGACCATTTATGACGAAAATCGCCTTAAAATTGGGGTTTATCATGATAAATTTGTAACTTTGTCTATCCGAAAGGCGATGAGGGACCCCACTCTCAGGGTCCGGACTGACTTGACTTCGGACTGAATCCCTCTCCGCAACCGCTCCCGACAAGGGGGGCAAAGATAGAAAATCAATAACTAACCTAACAATATAAATCAAGCATGAAACCAATCAGTAAAGGCATTCTGGCGGCAGCCGCGGCTGTCGTCGCCTTGGGTCTGCCGTCGTGTTCCGACGAGAACCCCTGGTCGGGTTCGCAAGGTGTGGGCGGAATCAAGCTGACGCTTGCCGCCTCGCCTGACTATGTTGACGGCGCGCCCGTCACCCGTGCACCCGAGAGCCTGTTTAACGTGCCCGATGCGGCCGACTTCTCCATCAAGCTGGAGAAGTTAGACGGCTCCTACTCCAAAGAATGGAACTCCCTCTCCGATTTTGAAAACGAAGACGGCTTCCCCGCCGGCGCCTACACCCTGACGGCCACATACGGCTCGCTCGAGGATGAAGGTTTCGAAAAACCCCATTTCTCCGGTTCAGAAGCATTGACCGTGCTCGAAGAACGCGAGACCGCCGTCAACATCGAAGCCATACTGGCAAACACCATGGTCTCGGTCGACTATACGGATGCGTTCAAGGACTATTTCGCCTCATGGAGCTCCGAGGTTCACTCAGAGGGCCATGCCTACAACGCCGTGGCCGGCGATGAGACGCGCCCCGTCTTCGTCGCTCCCGGTACGGTCGACGTCTCCGTCGACTTCACCGACCGCCAGAACCGCAACGCCAAGGTCCAGGCCGCCAGCTTCGAGGCACTTCCGCGCCATCACTACCACCTGACAATCGATGTCAACAACGGCAACGTCGGGACCGCCCAGATCGTAATCTCGTTCGACGATACCGTTGAGGAAGAAAACGTATACATCGACCTCACCGACGAGCTCTTCAGCTCTCCGGCTCCGACCCTGACGGCAGAAGGCTTCACCTCAGGTGAGTCTTTCGACCTTCTGCAGGGTGCGCCGCTGACTGCAGCCCTTAAGCTCCAGGCCATGGCACGCGCCGGCATGTCGTCGGCCATCCTGACGGTTGCCTCCGAGACCTTCACCCCGGCTTTCGGCAAAGAGGTGAACCTCTGCAACGCCTCGCCGGCACTCCAGGAGCAGCTGCGCTCGCTGGGCATCACGGCTGTCGGATTCTTCAAGAATCCGGGCGTCTTCGGAAACGTGGACCTCTCGGGCCTCGCCTCGGCGCTCCCCGTGGGTTCGCACACCGTCTCGCTGCTCATCAAGGATAAGTTCAACCGCGTCTCCGACCCGGTTTCGGTCACCTTCAACATCGAGGCGCCCAACCTCAATCTCTCTGTCGAACCTTCCGTACTCGGCTCTGAAGAGGCTGTCTTCAACCTCTCGTTCAACGGCGAAGACCCGGCCTCAAGGATGAAGTTCACGGTTATGGATGACCTCGGCGGATATGTGGAGGCCCCCATCATAAAGTCTGAGAAGGTCAGCTCGTCCCGTGCGCTGGCTGTCCAGAACTACCGCCTTACCGTCAAACTCCCCGCAGTGGAGCGCAACCCCATCCCGGCTAAGGCCTATTTCGACGGCAACGAGGTCGGTCAGTATGAAATCCGTGTTGTGGTGCCCTCCTATACCTATGAGGTTGATCCCTTCGCCACCAAGGCACTCATCAAGGTGAATGCCGATGACCCCTCTCTGCAGTCGGCAGTCGCCAACAGCGTGCGGCCGCTCATCTCCGGAGCGAACGCCGGCTCGGTGACTTTCAGCCGCAACGCCTCGACGGGCGTCATTACGCTCAATGGCCTGTCTGCCGCTTCTGACTACACCCTGACCCTCGTCCTGGGCGGTGATAAGAAAAACGCCGGCTCGTTTACGACCGAGGCCGCACTCGCCATCCCCAACGGTGACTTCTCGACTACCTCGCAGCTCACGGTCAGCAGCCTTCAGGTCGGAGGCGCATACCGCGTCTCTCCGGTTGACTATACCATCAAGTCTTCCATCAGTCGCGACGTGCCCGAAGGGTGGGCCACGCTCAACGACCTGACCTGTTACGCCGGTTCGACAAACAAGAACACCTGGTTCATGGTGCCTTCGACTTATGTCGAGAACGGCGCGGCCCTTATCCGCTCCGTCGGCTACAGCCACAACGGAACCACTCCTGACCGTTCGGGAGGTACGTTCAACATCAAGTATTATTGCGAAAACGCTCCGGCCTCGCTCGACCGCAGCGCCGGCGAGCTCTTCCTCGGCTCGTATGTGTTCGACACCCGTGTGGACGGCACTCCCTTCGCCTCGCGTCCTTCCGGCCTGAGCTTCGATTATAAGTATGCCCCTTACGGCTCTGAGACCGGAGAGGTCTATGTGGCCGTGAAGGATGCTTCCGGAAAGGTGATTGCCTCCAAGACGGAGAGTCTCGGTTCTGCCTCGCAGATGACCGCCAAGACACTTTCGCTTCCGGCATACGATTTCGGAACAAAGGCAGCGCGAATCGAGGTACGCTTCCGCTCCACTTCGGGTTCGGAGGTCGGCCTGACCATTCCCTCCGGCACCGCCCTCAACGAGGGTACCGGACTCGGCAACAAGACGAAAGGTGCAAACGACTACAAGGCCTTCGCCCACGGCTCCGAGCTGACTGTCGATAATGTCAAACTAAACTACTGATCAAAACGATGAACAAACATATTTTCGGAGTCATCGGGGCGGGTCTTCTGTTGTTCGCTTCCGGATGTTCCAAGGACAATCCCTTTGACGGCCCGGGAGTGGAGACAGGCGCCGTTTCGCGCTCCTCGATTGCGGTGAGCGTCAACACCGCGGAGTATATCGTGCGCTCGGCCGATGTCGACGTCAACGACGTGACCGTCGCCTTCATTGCCGAGGGCGAGACCGAGCCTTACGTTTCTTACCGTTACGGCGACATGGAGGAGATTGTGACTCTCCCCGTGGGTGTGTATACCGCCGTTGCGACTTATGGCGAGAATGAGGTGGCGGCATGGGACGCCCCCTATTATACCGGCTCTTCTTCAAAGTTTAATGTCATCGCCGACAAGGTGACCACGGACATCGACCCGATTGTCTGCACGCTCTCCAACGTGAAGGTCTCCATCCTGTTCGACGATGCACTGACCGCCGTGATGGGTGCTGACTCGAAGGTCAGTGTCAAGGTCGGCGAGAGCGGCGAACTTGACTTCTCTAAGGGTGACGCAGAGCGCGTCGGCTATTTCCGCTTCGACGCAAACACCGCTCCCGACACTAAGAACACCCTCGTGGCCACCTTCAACGGTACGGTCTCGGGCAGTGCGGTCATAGAGTCGAAGACATACGACAATGTCGCTCCCGGCAACCACTACCGCATCACTTTCCGCCTGCACGATCATGATGTGAGCCAGGGCAACGCCTCTGCTGGCGTCACTGTCGATGCTTCGGTCGAGACTGTCGACAAGGAGGGAAACGTGATTCCAGAAGATGAATTGCTCGCCGATGACTCTCGTCCCAACGAGGGCCAGGATGAACCGGGCCCCGGTCCGGATGTGCCCGGTCCCGGCGAAGGTCCGTCGGTAAGTCTCACCCCCGGCCTTTCGCTGACCGCCGTCAACGACATCACCGAAGGTATGGAGTGTGTGATTCATGTCACCTCCGAAACCGGCCTGACCAAGTTCGAGGTTGACATTGATTCTCCGACCCTGACCCCCGAAGAACTCGAGGGCGTAGGTCTCGCCGGCCATCTTGACCTGGTGAACCCGGGCGCCCTCCAGGAGGGACTCGAAGGACTCGGCTTCCCGGTGAATGTCGGCGGCGCCAAGTCGTGTGACTTCATACTGAATGACTTTCTCCCGCTGCTCGGAGCGTTGGGCCCCGGCGTGCATACCTTCAAGATGACAATCGGGGATGCTTCGGGCACGAAGACGATAGATCTCAAGTTACGCACTCTCTAACCCTTTTTCACACAGTATAACGATGAAAAGTATTATCAAAAATGCAGGACTCGGCTTCTGTGTGGCGGCGATGACTTTCTCGCTGGCCTCATGTGTCGCCGATGCTCCCTTCGGAAGTGACGGAGAAGGGATTCTGAAGATGAGGATGGTCATCAATTCTGACGTTACCCGCGCGGAAAGCGATCCCGATGACCTCCGTTCCAATTGTGTCGTCTACATCTCGTCCGAGAAGGGCCTGATTCACAAGTATACCGGTCTGGAGAATGTCCCCGAGGAGATTCACCTCAAGTCCGGCAACTATGTGGCCGAGGCATGGACCGGCGACTCGGTCCCGGCTTCGTGGGACAAGAAGTTCTTCCGCGGATACCAGCCGTTCGAAATCACCGCCGGCCTCAACCAGGTGGTCCTCAACTGCCGCATAGCCAACGTGCTGGCCTCGGTCAATCCGCAGACCATCGACCTCGACCTTATGAAGAACTGGACCATCGAGGTGTCGAACTCCAAGGGCTCGCTGACCTTCGATGCGGACAACATGGATTTCGCCAAGGCCTATTTCATGATGCCTACCGACAAGGAGGCCACTGAGGCTGCGGGCTTGAACGTAAAGGAGTCTGTTCTCAACTATACCATCGCCGGCACCAACGCCGAGGGCAAGGACTTCAGGGTGGACGGTAAGATCGAGAACGTACAGTCGGCCCACGAGTATATCTTCAATATCGAATATCATCCGGACTATGAGCAGATAGGCGGTGCGTTCGTGACCGTGACCATCGATGACCGCGAGACCCTCATCGAGGATGAGGTGGAGATCTTTGCTGCTCCGGCCATCACGGGTGCTGACTTCGACCTTTCCCGTCAGATTGTCGGCAATGCCGGCGCGTTCGGTGAGAAGATAGTGAAGGTGAGCGGTTTCGGCGGCCTCAAGACCATCATGCTCTCGACCGCAGATGCTTCGGCTTTCCGCCTTCCGTCGGCCAATATCGACCTGCTCAACATCACTGAGGGTGCGTTGCCGTCTGTAGAGGCTTCGGGTCTCAGCTGGGATAACGTCTATAACACCGAGAAGGACCTCGGCATCTGCTATATAACTCTGTCTAAGGAGTTCCTCAACGCCCTCCCTGAGCGTGACGAGGAGTATGTGCTCAACATCACGGCCACTGACAAGAAGGGTAAGACCTCTGAGGCGTCGGTGCGCGTCGCCGTCGGCGAGGGTGCAATCGTCATTGAGGACCCCGTCCGCTTCGTTGAGTCGCCCGAGCTAGACCTCATGTCGGTGGGCTCGCGTTTCCTTACCGTTCCTGTGGAGAGGGTCAGCGGCGATGCGACAAATCCGGGTGTGCGTTACCGTGAGGCGGGTACATCTTCGTGGACTGACGTACCCCTCGAGAGCGCAACGCGTCTGCGCGCCCGCCGTGCGCCGGGTGAGCTGGTGAACGTCCGGCTCAGCGGCCTCAAGCCCGGTACCCGCTATGAACTGCGTACCTATGCCGACGGTTTCGAAAGCCAGAGCAAGTATATGACTACCGAGGGTATCTTCGTGATTCCCAACGCGTCGATGGAGAACTGGTCCAAGTTCACCGTGGCCGATGACCAGATGGGCCAGAACGTGAAGGTGAGCGATGCTGTGCTCCTCCCGAATGCCGGTGGCGCCCGCACGTTCTGGGACAGCGGAAACCACGGTTCGTCCACCATGAACAAGACCCTCACGCAGGGTTCGTCGGTGATGACCCACTCTGGCAATACCGCCGCCGAGCTGAAGTCGCAGTTTGTGGGCCTCGGCTCTATCGGCAAGTTCGCCGCCGGCAACCTCTTCTCGGGCTACTATTACGCAACCCAGGGGACTGACGGTGTCATCCGCTTCGGCCAGAAGTATGACGGCACTCACCCCTCATCGCTGAAGGTATGGGTAAACTACCGTCCCGGAAAGGGCGTGAAGAAGAAAGGCGCGGATGCTAACTATATCGCAGAGGGTGCCGATGACATCGGTCAGATCTATATCGCCCTCTCGACGGAGCCGGTAGAGGTCATCACCAAGAACCAGCAGAAGCTCTTCGACAAGAACGACGCCTGCATCGTGGCCTATGGTGAGAAGACATTCAACGGCGCTTACGGTCCCGACGGACAGCTCGCCGAGCTCTCTATTCCGTTCGACTATTACGCGAAGGCGAAGACGACCCGTCCGCTATACCTGGTGATTGTCTGCACGGCCTCGAAATACGGTGACTATTTCTCGGGCGGCGAAGGGTCTGTGATGTATCTCGATGACTTTGAACTCATCTATGAATAACACTTTGTGCCGAAAACGAACCGGCCTGTTTAAAATACTGATAACTATCGCTGTTTTCCTGACCTCATCCCCTCTCTCGGGGTGGAGTCAGGAAAACTCCGTATCTGTACATGACTCAATCCCGGAGTTTGACCGGAAGATAGAGTCGGTTGTCTTCGTCCCGAAGGGACAGTGGATAACCGGCGTCAGCGTCTCGTATTCGCAGAGCAGTCAGTCCAATTATTCGTTCCTCGTGCTGGAGAACCTGAACGGCGACACTTACTCGTTCAACCTCTCGCCGATGTTGCTCTATGCCGTCAAGGATGACCTTGCGCTGGGCGGAAAGTTCGGTTACTCACGCTCGCTGACCAAACTCAAGAGTGCAGAGCTGAATTTCGACCCGGAGACCTCCTTCGGTGTGGACCACCTTTACAGCCTTTCCCATTCATACTGGGGGATGGCCGTCATGCGAAACTATTTCTCGCTCGGACGCTCAAAGAGGTTCGGCTTCTTCAACGAGATGCAGCTGAAGTTCGGGGGAGGGCAGTCTAAGCTGACCACCGGCGCTGGGGCCGACATAAGCGGTACGTACAGCACCAATTTCTTCTGCGGCGTAGGTCTGGCCCCGGGGTTGATGGTCTTCCTCAACAACTACTCCGCCCTGGAGGTTAACGTGGGCGTGCTGGGCTTCAACTACAGCAAGACCCACTCCAAGCGCGACCAGATCTACAGTGAGTCATACGGTCATCAGACCGCCAATTTCCGTATCAACCTGTTCTCGATAACCTTCGGTGTCGGGATTTATCTGTGACGAAGCCATGAAAAAAAGATTTATCTTGTTTATTATGGCGCTCGTCGCCCTGCCGCTGATTGTGTCGGCAGCCTCTGTGCCTCAGGTGAGTCGTGCGGAGGAGTATGATTCGTTGATGATGATGAAGGAGCGTGTCCGTATAGCCAATGAGCTTCTTAAGGCCGTCTCCGGCATTCTGGATGAAAAGCCGGCTGTGACCCAGCCCACTTCCGGACAGTCGGGTAAGATGACGGTACCGTCTGAAGACCTCTCCATCTCTGAGGGCAGCGTCTCTACGGCAGACTTCCCTTCGTTCCGTCCCACAGGCCTGCGTCAGGATTCTGTCGGTGAGTTTGTGTGGCTGCCCGATTCAATGCTGGCCGACTGGAACCGTTTTGTAGCTCTGAGTAAGGCCGGACATCTTTCTGACTCGATCGCGGCTCGCGAGGCTCTGTGCCATGACCTCGTGTGTCAGAGGGAGGAGCTTCCCGGCGTGGCCATCAATCCCGATTTCGTGACGTTCCGCGGTGACACCATCCCGCGCGTGCTGAAGGACCGCAAGTTCGGACGCTTTGACCGCGGCCTGTTCAATTACCTCTATATCCCCAAGGGAATATGGAGTTTCGGACTGACCGCCTCTTACGGTGAACTCTCGACTAAGGATGTGGAGCTCTTCGACGTTATCACCGGTATGACCATAAAGGGCAATATCTTCTCCATCAGCCCGTCGATGCAGTATTTCATCAAGAACAATACAGCCCTTGGACTGAAGTTCTCTTATACACGCGGGTCGGCGGGTGTCAATTCGCTGAACCTGGAGATTGACGAGGACATGTCTTTCAACATCAATGACATCCACTACAACACCGAGTCCTATAAGGCGGCGGCGACACTTCGTCAGTATTTCGGCCTCGACCGTGGGGGAAGGTTCGCGGTCTTCAATGAGGTCGAACTGGCTTTCGCCTCAGGCCTCTCGAACTTCAAGCGACCCTATGACGGCGAGTTGAGACATCTCCACGCGACGACGATGCAGGCCGAACTCAATTTCTCGCCCGGTCTCCACGTGTTCATCATGAAGAACGTGGGCTTCAACATCTCGTTCGGTGTCTTCGGCTTTTCACTTAAAAATGAAAAGCAGTATATGAACGATGTCTATCAGGGCTCGCGCTTCACGTCGGGCGCCAATTTCAGATTCAACATCTTCAATATTAACTTCGGCCTCTCGGTTTCAATATGATGCGAAAAGATTTTAAAGGTCTCAAGAAGTTGCTGGCTAAGGCGGGGATGTTCTCTTTGCTGGTGTGCCTGCTCTCGGGCTGTATCAAGAATGATATCCCTTATCCGAAGATTCCGCAGTATATCCTCAAGCTGGCCGCCGAGGGTGAGAGCCGCCCGGCCGATATTGACTCGGTCAATTTCAAGGCCACTGTCTATCTCGACGAGACTGCCGATATATGGAATGTTAAGTTCACGGAATATGAGTTTACACAGGGTGCCTCTTCAGACCCGGACCTTCTCGACGGGACATACGACCTCTCGAAGCCTATCGTTGTCTCGCTTGAGCTTTATCAGAACTATCAGTGGATTGTGGAGGCCTCACAGACCATATCGCGCTCTTTCGAGATAAAGGGACAGATAGGTGAGACCTCTTTCGACGAGGTTGGCCACAGGATTGTGGTGAAGATTCCGTCGACCGAGGATACCTCGAAGCTTACCTTGACCTCAATCAAGCTCGGTCCGGCCGACATAACCACTCTCACTCCGGCCATCACTCCGGGTGAGATAGACCTGTCGCGTCCGCTGGTCATCTCGGTGACATGGTATGACCATACGGAAGACTGGACCGTTTATGTCGAAAAGACCGAATTGCTTGTCTCTACCTCTCAGGTGGATGCATGGAGCGAAGTTGTCTGGGCTTACGGTCAGGGTCCGGCGGATATGAAGGGCGCTTTCCGTTATCGTGTCTCAGGCACGGAGGAGTGGACCGACGTGCCGGAGGCGGACGTTACTCAGACTGCTGGCGCGTTCTCGGCGTGCATCGCCCATCTGGAACCGCTGACGACTTACGAGGTTCAGGCTCTTGCGGGTGAGGAAATAGGCAATATTGTGACGGTGACCACTCAGGCTACCGAGACGCTCCCGGACGGTGACTTCGACCAGTGGTGGCTGAAGGATAAGAAGATCTGGTGTCCCTGGGCTGAGGATGGACCGCGTTTCTGGGATACTGGCAATACCGGCGCAGCGACCTTGGGTCAGAGCAATGTGACACCGTCCGATTATCTCCCCGCGGGTGTGACGACCGGAAAGTCGGCGAAACTCGAAACCCGCTTTGTCGGAATCGCGGGTATCGGCAAACTCGCCGCAGGCTCGATTTATACGGGTGAGTTCGTGAAGGTTGACGGTACTAACGGTATCCTTGCCTTCGGCCGTCCCTGGACGGTCCGCCCGACAGCCCTAAGGGGATATTTCGACTATACCACAGCCGAAATAAACTATGCTTCGGCCGAGCTCAGCTACCTCAAGGGCCGTCCCGATTCCTGTCACATTTACATCGCCTTGACAGACTGGCCGCAGCCCTATGAGATTCGGACCAACCCCAAGAACCGTCAGCTCTTTGACGCGAACAGTCCGGAGATAATCGGTTACGGGGAGCTCATAGTGGGCGAGAATACTAACGGCTACCGCGAGTTTAAGATAGACATCAACTATCGTTCAACCTCACGAGTGCCGCGCTACATCCAAATCACGTGTGCCGCCTCAAAATACGGTGACTTCTTCACCGGAGGCACCGGGGCGACCCTCTACGTGGATCAGCTCTCGCTCGACTACGACCGGTGATTCCGTTGCTGTGTTATGTAACATTTGCCGTCAGAATGTAGGCTCGCGGCCTGCCGCGACCGCGTCCTCACAGGTATCCAATTTAATCATTAGCCAATCTTAATGAAAAAATTACTCATGTTGATTGTGGCCCTGACGACAGTCTGGGCCACTGTCTATCCCTATGAACTGTCAAAAGGACAGAAGGCTGTTAAGACTTCGACCGACGTCGTACTCGTAGCCATGCCCGTAGCCACACTGGCCGGCGTACTCATCAACAAGGACTGGGAGGGCCTTAAGCAGGGTGCCTTCACCGCGGTCACGACGTTGGGTGCGACCTATATCTTGAAGGCAGCCGTCCACGAGCAGCGACCGGACCACTCGACCTTCGACTCCTTCCCGAGCGGACACACGGCTGCCACCTTCGCCACAGCCGGGTTCCTTCAGCGCCGATACGGCTGGAAATTCGGTGTACCGGCCTACGTCCTCTCCACCTATGTAGGGTGGGGGAGATGTTTCGCCCGTCGTCACCACGTCTGGGACGTAGTGGCCGGAGCAGCCATAGGTTCTGCCGCCGCCTACATCTTCACGACACCCTGGGCGCGCACCCACGACTTCGCCATGGCCCCCGTAGCGACCGACACCCACATAGGCCTCACCGCCACCCTCTCCTTCTGACCCCGATAATTCTGCACGACAAAACCATTCCTACAAGCGGGCAGAATTCTAAATTTACAAATCGCAACAGAATTTAACATTTTTTGAAAACGCAAGGTTACAATTAGTTACGGACGAATTTACCCTCGATTCGCGACAAAAAGTGAACAACCTATTGACA
>CAZUAK010000014.1:20415-26509 GCA_964618395.1 uncultured Sangeribacter sp. | reverse complement strand
CGGCGGAGGCGTCGGGGAAGGTGGTATACTGTAAGGCCACACAGACTTTTCTTCTCCGGGTCTCGGAGGAGACGGGCGGCGGGACTGCCGAGAGGTACTATACGAAGTGGGAAGGATGGGAGAAGTATGGAAACGTCAGCGCTACGTTGGGGGTCGTGCCTAAAATTGGGCGTGTCTACTGTTCTCCGACACAACTCTATTTCGGACGGGGCGACAAACTTGTGGCCGCAGGCCACAGGCTGGGCGTCAAGGCAGACGAGGCGTTTCCCGGCGACCGCGGAAAGGCGGTAGAGGACTCGGTCACGGACCTTCAGACCGGCCTGGGGGTCATCACCTCGGAGCTGGGAGAATGGATTCAAGGCGTTCAGAGTGACCTCAACGCACGTATCGACGCTATAAAGCAAAACGGGGAGGCGTTGGAGACGCTTCAGTTCTTTGAGTCTGACGAGTATATGTTCGCCGTCACCGACAAGGACGGCACGCTTCTTTTCGGCGTCACGCGCGAGGGGGTCTTCGAGTATGGGAAGATGGCCCTCGAGGAGGATGTCAGGGAGGTTTTGAAAGGTACTGCCGCCGGGTGTATCGTCGCTGACGAGACCGACGAGGAGTTCATGTATAAGGTCACCGACAAGGAGGGCATGATACTGTTGGCGGTGCGCCGCAACGGTGAGACCTATATCCCCAAGGGTATTCCCGAGGAACAGAAGGAGACCAATCAACGGACAGAGCAGCGACTGAGCGACCTGGAGGCGGCGTTGGCCTCTTTCCACGGAGGTGCGGGCGACTGGAGCGGGAAAGGGTCTATGAGGATACCCATCCCGCGGCTCGGGCTGGTCAACATCATCGGCTACAAGCTGCCCACGGCCAAGAGCGGGTTAGGCATCCCCGGGGTCAACTGCCAGCTTCCCTGCGAACTCGAGTTCTGGGACCAGCAGGGCAACTACGCCAAGATAAACGTCAAGCTGAGCTGTCAGGGGAGCAGCTCGATGGCTTTTGCGAAGAAGAACTTCGCGATAGACATGTATGCCGACGACACGTATGAAGAGGAGTACACGATAAAATTCGGCGATTGGGTGCCGCAGGATTCATTCCACCTCAAGGCCTACTACACGGACGCCTTCCGGGGTGTGGGCGTATGTTCATATCAGCTCTATGAAGAGATGATGGCCACGCGTTCCATGGCGGACAACGCGCCCTACAAGCGGGCCTTCACCGATGCTTACGGCACGACTGCCGACGAGTATCAGACAAACGCGGACCTCAGCGAGAACTATGACACCGGGGCGCGCTGCTTTCCCGACGGCTTTCCGGTCGCGGTCTATCACAACGGGGAGTTCTACGGACTGTATTCCTGGCAGCTCAAGAAGCACCGCGACAACTATCACCAGAACAAGAAGACGGCCACGCACATTCACCTCGACGGTCGTCTCTCGCCCGAATCGATATGGGGAGGGACGGTGAAGTGGAGTGACTTCGAGGTGCGCAACCCCAAGAGCCTCTACACACAGGACGGAGGGGAGTATGACGGCGACAATCCCGCAGAGCTGATGGGAAAGGATTCACCGGCATACGTCTCATCGGACAAGAACATGAAGCGGTGCGCCGAGACCAAGGGCCTCATCGAGGCCCTGAGCGGACGTGTGCCGGAACTGCGGGCGAAGGAGAGTGAATTGGGCTACGGCACGGTGCTCTCGGAGCTGAACACGCTCAAGAGCAACCACACGCGCAACACGGCCAACGGGCTGGTGAACTTCAAGACGGTCGCCTTTATCGGCGAGGACGAGTGGCTTGTATATCTGACAAAGGACAACACCGGCACTTTCGACTCAGGCATGAGGGCATGGGTAAACGCGCGGCTGACGACGGCCAACACCGTCGCGCGGTTCGCCGCCATGCACCCGGTCAGCGTCAGCGAGCACTGCGTCAAGGTGCGCGAGAACGGTGCGCTGGTCAGCCCGCAGGTCTGGGAGGCGCTTCTCAAAGAGGCCGGTCTCGAAGGATACACCCTCGGCTTCAACGGAACAGACGGGAGGAGCTATCCCGAAGGAAAGGAGATAAGCCTGAGCGCACCCACAGAGGCGTTCAGCTATCTGAAGATACTGAACGTGCACGAGGTCATCGCGGCCATGGAGACGTACACGCGCGAGAGCCGGGAGGAGATGCGGTCCTTGATAGACCGGTATTTCAACGTAGACTTCATGATAGACTACATCATCCATGCCCAGGTCATCGACAACGCCGACGGCTTCAACAAGAACTGGCAGTGGACGACGTGGGACGGCGAGCGGTGGACGGCTAACCCGTACGACCTGGACATGAGCTTCGGGGCGTATCACTTGGGCAACCGCATAAGCGAGCCTCCGGCGGGCTGGGTGGGCAACACGACCACGACGCCGGCGGGATGGGTGGTGAAATACTTCTTCGAGGAGATGAAGGAGAGGTATGCGGAGCTTCGCAACCGCGGGCTGTTCGACCCCGAGCACGTCGCGGGGCTTGTCAAGAAATGGTGTGACCGCATCGGTGCGGACCTTTTCGAGAAGGAATACGAACGGTGGAGCGAGTCACCGTGCTGTCGCGACTCGAAGGTCAACACGAAGTATTGGAAGCGTCGCGGCAACGACACGGCGGTGTCGGCTTGGAGCGCGACAAAGACTTACGGGCTGAACGCGCTGAGCTTCCATGAAGGGATGGTGTGGCAGAGCGTGACGGCCGACAACACCGGCAACGCACCTGGCCATGGTACACAGTGGACGGCGGTCGGCTATGACGCGGCGCGCAACTACGCCGTGGGCGAGGTCTGCTATGACGGGCCCTCGAACGAGAGGATGTATCTGTTCGAGTGTGTGGAGGCCTGCCACGGAGAGCGTCCCTTCAGCGGGTTCTACGAGGGGACGCCCAGGGAGTTGGGGTTCTATGACAGTCCCTACAGGGTTCTGAGGTGGGTTACCGAGCGGATGAAGACCGTGGACGCTATAATGGAATATTCGGCTCCGGCTGACCTGTCTTCGGCCAGCGTGATCAGCGTGGCCGAGATAGAGAGCATCATCGGTCGATAAGAAAAAAGAGACTTACGTAAGCATCAATAGTTTTTTCAGTTAACATTTTTAATCAATCAAAACCTAAAAGAATGGCAACGACAAACAACATTCAGGTTCTTGACGTGACAGGCTTTGACCTGTTCGTCTCCAAACTCAAGGACGGCACGCTCATGGTGGGCAAGGCCGGCTCAGTGGACGCCGCACAGATCAACGGCACCATCCCCCTCAACAAGATCCCCGCCGCTGCGCTGGAGCGCGTGATGGTTGTGGCCTCTGACTCTGCGCGCCTGGCGCTGACCTCGGAGGATGTCCAGAACGGCGACACCGTGAAGGTGACGGCCACGGGCATGATGTACTTCGTATCGGACGACACGAAGCTGGGCGGAGCGAACGCCGCCGATGCGTTCACCGAGTATGCGGTAGGTGCAGCCGCCAAGGCGGCCCTGGCCGACGCCGTGCCCTGGTCGGGCGTGACCGACAAGCCGCTGAAGTTCCCTGCCGAGGACCACACGCACGAGGCCTCGGAGTGTGGCGTGGAGGCTATCGACGAGTCGACCATCGAGTCAATCATCAGCGGCACGTACACCGCGGGATAAAGGTGGATGTCAGATGGAGTTTGCGACACCGGGAAACCTCGACCTCATCTGGAGAGCCCTCAAGAGCCTCGTGACTGCTTTGGAAGAGCGGTTGCGGGCTCTTGAGCCCATCCTCAGCTGCGAGGAGATGGCCGGCGATTTGCTGACCGTGACCGATTCTGAAGGACACATTCTCGGCTCGGTCGACAAGGGGGGCAGGACCCATCTGCCCTTGGGAGTGGTCAGCGGCGAGGCCGAAGTGACGGGAGCGCTGAAAGTCGGCAAGAGCCGTCTTTTGGAAACCGAGGACGACGGGCTGTTCAATATCACCGACGAGGCGGGGCTTGTGGTTCTGCATATTGACCACTCGGGAAATGTCGATTTCAAGGGAGTTCCGCATGATGTACTCTCGGAGCTTTCGGAGATAAAGAGTCGGCTCGACGCTTTGGAGGCGGCTTCGCCGCTCACCTTCGACGAACAGGCTGACGCGGTATTACCCGCCGCTTCGCTAAGCGGGCACTCAGGCGGCTTCGCCGCTCACCTGACGACAAACCGGCTTGACGCGGTATTACCCGCCGCTTCGCTAAGCGGGCACTCAACAGAGAACCGGGAGGGGGAACTGCCGGAGGAGGCGGAGTGCGGAGACACCTTATAATAACTTAAAAGAGAATAATGGCACAGAAAGGATTAAAGATAGTGGTACCGTCGGCGGTCAGCGACCCTACGGGTCTGCGGAAACTTGAGCATTATTATGGCATCGAGTTCCTCAGAGGGGCGAGCAACGGGGGCGGCGACCACGGTTATGTGCGCATGATCGGCGATGAGGACCTTCTGCGCGAGATGCGTTTCCATAACCAGATAAGGATAGCCCAGGTGAAGGACGGCAAGATTCTGCGGTTCCTTGACCCGGTATTATGGGAGCAGGACGAGGACGGCAAGCCGGTGGACCTGTCGTGTCCGGACGGGAGCGACATCATGCAGGTCCATACGCGCGACGTGTATGCCATCGTGGGCGGGAGCAATCCGACCTATGAGAGGTTCATCGTCAGCGACCAGCCCTTTACGTATGACGGCGAGGAGGCACGGCGCTATCCGGCCTACGGAGAGTCTCCGGACTATGAGGTTATCCATAACGGTGTGGCGCGGTCCATCCGTGACGAAAGTGTGGAGGGCACTCAGCAGGCTGGCAACATGGTCAACGTGCAGCTTGACCTTTCGGGAATCTATCTTCAGGAACCCTTTGACATAAACGGCCTGGGGACTGAGAACGCGGGCGGTTTTCCCCGCACGGGCCTGTCGCGCTATGAGTTCGAGCAGTACGCTCGCGCGAAAAACCCGAACCGTGACTCGAACTACCCCTACTCCAACGTCTGCAACCAGGACCTGGAGCTGACGGCGGCCTTCATGTTTATCGAGTTCCGCACGAAGCAGCTGAACACCATCTTCGGTCACGGCCTTAGCGCGGTGGCGATTCCCAACTACGATGCGTTCATCGGCGATGAGAATCACGTCAGCGGGTTCAGACTCAACGCTGACGACGGCTCACATGAACAGTATGGTACTTTCGCCACGAAGGTTTATCTGAACGGGTCGAGCAGCGCGGTGACGATTTGGGACATCATCAACAAGAAGGGTCCTATCCTGAAGATGTTCGAGGCTCAGTTGGCGTGCGGCGCCGGCGACTATTTCTTGGAGGTGAAAAATTCGGACGGGGAATTGATTCCGGGGCAGACGGACCATGCGTTGACCGGCTGCTGGTTCAAGATTATGGAGTTTGAACTCAAGAACGCGTCTCTGACTGCGGGCGGAACGCCTAAGAACTGGAGCGTTTTTGGTTTGCTGAGGGTGCCGATTTGGCGCGGACGCACACGCCTGTGGGGACATCTGACGCAGTGGTACTCGGGTTATGAAGCGGTGAAGTTTAAGGTGGGCAGCAAGACTTGTCACCTGCTGTATCGCAGTCCGGATGTGAACAGTCTTAGCACCGACACAGACGAGGCCGTCAAGGCGGGCGTCGGGAAGTTCAGTTTTCAGGAGACTTATGAGGCCTGCGGTGAGCTGCCGCCGATCACGGCCGACGGCTCACCGTTTGTAAAGGAGATGGTGCGTACTCCCGACGGGGCCATCACGACGGCGGTCGGCGGCACTAAGGCCGATGACGGGAGCCTGTTCAACTATGAGGGGGCGGCGGTCTACATGCAGGCCGGAGGAGAATCCGGTAAGTATGAGCGCCGGGGCGTTCACTTCGGTGCGCATTGTACGAGCAACGTGTCGGCCCTTCGTTATGCTACGGTGACGACACAGTCTTCGACTTACGGTTCGATGTACGGTTCTGGGTTCCGTGTGACACTGAAGCAGTAAGTGCCTTTTCCCACCGCTTCGCTTCGGCGGGCACTCGACAGAGAACCGGGAGGGGGGACTGACGGCGGAGGAGGCACGGAGCAAGTTGTAGGTTATAGGTAAATAGTGAATAAGTTTGTA
>CAZUAK010000014.1:0-20315 GCA_964618395.1 uncultured Sangeribacter sp. | reverse complement strand
CGGAGGAGGCACGGAGCAAGTTGTAGGTTATAGGTAAATAGTGAATAAGTTTGTATATGGAAAGAAATGTATATTTTTCTGAGGTCCCTGCGGAGATGCCGTGGGGTGATGAGGTTATCGTACCGCTGAACGTGCGCATCGAGCCGGGCGGTGGCTACCGGGCGGACCTGGTTCCGAGGGTGGGGCTTCCGTTGAATGTGGAGACCATCACGGACGCTGCTATCGCGTCGGAGTATGACGCGGAGGCTTTGAAGAGGATAATGAGGAACGTGGGAAGCTCTGAGGACCCGGAGGTCGCGGGTTACCGGCGTTTCGTGTCGGAGGTGCGCTCGGCGGCTATTGAGGCCGGGTACGGGCAGGCGGAGGTGGCTTCGGCGCGGTGCGCCTCGGCTCTCTCTTTGCGGGCTAAGGTTTTACCCGCCGCTTCGCTAAGCGGGCACTCGACAGAGAAGCGGGAGGAGGACGCCTTTGAGGAGGTGGAGACACCGCTCACCTCCGACTCATCGGCTCGCCGCTCTGCCGAAGCAGAGAAACCGGCTGACGCGGCCCTGGGCGGTCTCGTAACTGAGGAGGCTGAGGGCATCTCTGAGGGAGAGGAGGTGGCGTCATGAAGGATGTCATCTATCCTCTGCTGCATGACCATCTGTATCTGCATGTGGTGCTGATCTCGATTTGTGTGGCCGGTATCATCGTGGCGATGGGCGTGGACCTGTTTTTCGGTATCCGGAAGGCTAAGGCGCTGGGGCATGCCACGACTTCGACGGGATATAAGAAGACGTGCGAGAAGGGCCGGAAGTATTTCATGCCGTTCGCGGTGCTGATGATGATCGACATCATTGCCTGCATTATCCTTCCGGCTCCTTTTTTCGTGATGATTTGGTCGGCTTGGTGTATCTTCTGTGAGTTTAAGTCGGTGCGGGAGAAGTCTTGGACTAAGGCGGAGCTCCGCCGGGCTGAGAAGACTATGAGCATCATCATTGAGAATAAGGATGACATCGCTAAGATGGTGGCCGATATGGTTCTGGGCGGAAGTCGGGAGGCTTCGCCGCTCACCTTCGACGAACCGGCTGACGCGGTGTTTCCCGCCGCTTCGCTAAGCGGGCACTCGGCTTTACCCGCCGCTTCGCTAAGCGGGCACTCGACAGAGAACCGGAAGGGAGAAGTGGCGACGGAGGAGGCTCACGAGGAGGAGGAGCGGATTCTTTTTTCTAATATTGTAAACGGTGAGTGAGTATGGTGATTCTGATTGATAACGGTCACGGTCAGGAGACTAAGGGGAAGTGCAGTCCGGATGGGAAGTACCGGGAGTGGGCTTGGAGCCGTGAGCTGGCGGCCCTGATTGTGAAGGAGCTTAAGAGGCGGGGGCAGGATGCGCGGCTGGTGGTCCCGGAGAGCCGGGATGTTCCTATCTACAGCGGAAAGGATAGCCGTGTGAAGCGTGTCAACGCGGTCTGCGACCAGTATGGGAAGCGGAATGTGGTTTTGGTGTCGATTCACAGTAATGCGAATTCGGCTGACGGGAAGTGGCATGACGGGGAGTGGAGCGGTTTTGTGGCGGAGGTTTCGCTGAACGCTTCGCAGAACTCGAAACGGCTGGCGGATTTCATCTGGGCGCGTGCGATTGAGGCGGGGCTTAAGGGAAACAGGAGTTTCGATGACCGTCCGGGGCGTCGGTTCATTGCGCAGGACCTGGGTATCTGCCGGGAGACGCATTGCCCGGCGGTGCTGACCGAGAGTGCGTATCATGATACGCGCGAGGGCGTGAAGGTGCTGACTGAGCGTAAGCAGACGCTGGCCCTTGTGCACGCTGATGGGATTATGGATTATATCCGTTCTGTTGGCTGAGGGTTTTTCCCGCCGCTTCGCTAAGCGGGCACTCAACAGAGAAACGGAGGGCGAGTTTCTATTAATAATGGTAAAGAGATATGAAGGATTTTCTGAAGATTTTGGGGGTGGTAGCGGTCGGGATTCTGTGTGCTGTGGGTCTTGACCAGTGTCAGCATCCTCGGGGGAGCTCGGTGGGCCTGGAGCACCTCAAAACGGTGTGCGATACGGTCGTGGTGTTCGATACGGTTCGGTATTATCAACCGGTGGCCTCTCGGGAGGTTTCTCTTGGGCCTCAGGTTCGGTTTCTGCCGGTGTTTGTTCCTCGGGACTCGGTCAGCGGAGAGTGTGACTCTTTACCCGCCGCTTCGCTAAGCGGGCACTCAACAGAGAACCGGAAGGGAGAACTGAACGGGGATGCTACGGAGGTGGCTCAGGCCGGGCTGGCGGCGGTGTCGGTGCCTATGACTCAGCGGGAGTATGAGGGGGCGGAGTATCGGGCTTGGGTCAGCGGGTTCGAGCCTCGGCTGGACAGTATTCAGGTTTTCTGCCGGTCTGAGACGGTGACGGTGCGCGAGGTGGCGAAGCGGAAGCGGTGGGGCGTGGGGGTGTCGGCCGGTTATGGGCTGACGCCTCATGGGCCGGAGCCGTTCGTGGGGGTGAGTTTGAATTATAACCTTTTCAGTTTTTGAGATGAGAGAGTTGACGGTGTTCATTAACAAGGAGGAGGTCTATGATGAGGTTTCTCAGACGACTTCTTACACGGGGGCGAAGATGGAGGGCGACGATAAGGCGTATGACCGTATCTTCACGACGGAGTCGGACCGTAGTCAGCTGGAGCGGTTCTGGAATGAGAGCTGCGTGGCGGTGTGCGAGGCTCTGAAGGAGTTTGTCTTGGAGGAGGTCAACGACTCGGAGGGGTTCCGGCTTCATTTGGGGCTGTCGTCGGCGTTCGACCCGGCGCTGGAGCCTGCGGTGAAGAAGGAGCTGTTTTCATTTTTCGTGACCAATATCACGGCTAAGTGGTATGTGTTTACCAATAAGAAGGAGGCAGCTGAGTTTGCGGCTGGGGGCGCCGGGATGCTGGAGGGCGTGAAGCGGAAGGTGTATTTCCGCAGACGACCGAGGCGACCGGAGCGGCGGTTGTGAGGCGGCTTCGGGGCGGGGGTTTCCCGCCGCTTCGCTATGCGGGCACTCAACAGAGAACCGGAGGGGTTCCCGCTGCTTCGCTTCAGCGGGCACACGACAGAGAAACGGAGGGGGAGGATAACGGGAGAGTAATTTTTAAATTTCTAAACTTATGGAGAAGAAACAGACTATTACGGTTAATCAGGATGTCAGGACTATCCTGTATGACGTTCGCACCAAGGCTTATATCACCGGCAATAGCCGGATGGCGAGCGGGGCGGCGAATTATGAGGCGGGCTCGAAAATGCAGGCCTCGGAGGATAATGAGGAGGACGATCAGCTGAAGCGAAGTCTGACGACTTATTTCACGGGTCTGAAGTCGAAGTTAGGCGAGTATCTGGATGAGGAGACGACCACTACGAACAATATGATCCAGGATACGATCGACAATGAGGAGATTCTTCAGCTTTCGTTCCGTCTGCCGTCGAATTATAACAACGCGTCGGCGGATGCTCTGGGGGCCGGGATTCATGCGTATCTTGTGGATATGGTTCTGGCCGACTGGTTCTCGATTACGAACCCGCAGGATATGAAGGGGTATATCGAGCACGCGAATGTGATGCTGGAGGATGTGAAGGCGGCTCTCTATAAGCGCAGCCGTCCTACCCGTCCGCCTCGTCCGGACTTTTCGAAGCTGGGGTGAGGGTTTTACCCGCCGCTTCGCTAAGCGGGCACTCAGGCGGCTTCGCCGCTCACCTGACGACAAACCGGCTGACGCAGCCTTTTCCCGCCGCTTCGCTAAGCGGGCACTCAACAGAGAAACGGAGGGGAATCTTTTCTTGAAAATGAAGAAAGCAATTTGAAGAGAGCTATATGAGAGAGGAATATGTGGAGACGGTCGAGTGCGGACCGGGGACGGAGGCGGGTAAACGGCTGGTGGCGGTTATCCTTAAGCGGGAGCAGCTCCTTTATGATATCGAGAATTATTGCTATATCGAGGGGGATATTCTTCCGGAGGAGGGTCAGCATCAGCGGCATTCGGTTCAGGATGTGGGTCAAACGGGCAATGTTGACCGTGTTACGCGGGTGCTGGACTTGGCGCATGCGGATGTTGTTGAGCGCCTCTACCCTTTCACGCAGGCTGAGGTTTCGCACCCGGCGGTTGATGACAGGCTTCGCGATAGGCCGGTGTATGGTGTTTTCATGAATGTTCCGCAGTCGTATTCGCAGACGACGGTCAATCTGTTGGGGAAGCTGATTCATGAGCTGATGGTTTGCTTGGCCGTGGCCGACTGGATGAGCATCACGAACCCGGCGAAGGAGGAGGTCTGGCGGCGTAAGGTCGCGGAGGCGGTTTCGCGTATAAACGAGGTGAAGGGTTTAAGGCGGGGAAGGGTTCGGATTCGGCCACATTGGTTAGGTTAGTGTTAGGTTTAGTTGAGAAGGGCCGCTGTGCGTGTTGCATAGCGGCCCTTTTTGGTTTCACCTTCGGCAATACGGCTGACGCCTACTGTCCTCATTTCAATCGGACCACTATTAGGGTCAGCGTGGACGGTTTGTGAAGCGTGGAGCGAAGCTGAAGGTGGCGCCGGAGAGGGACTCGCCGGGGGCGAGGTGGCACAGGAGGACGAGTCGGAAGTATTTGTAGGGGGTTCCGCGGAAGCCGTGGAGGATGGAGCCTCCGGAGGTGCGGACGGGGTGCCATGTGATGAGGTCCCGCGAGCCGTAGAGGATTGTGGAGAGGTGGGTTCGCCGGAAGAGTCCGCGCTGGATGACGGTGTCGACGGTTTTGAGCAGGTCGGGGGCGTCGAGCTTCAGGGGGCGGGTTATGAGCAGGGAGGGCTGGGGTACGTCGGTGTCGGGGCGGGAGAAGTTGAGGATGGTGCCGTCTGAGGCGACGGCCTCGGCTTCGGGGTATGAGTTTAGGTTTTGGGCGATGTCGCATAGTGTCATTCCCCAGCGTTTGGACTTGAGCGAGAAGACGTATGCGAGTGGGGTTTTGTAGAGCAGCAGGCGCTGGTTGGGATAGTCGTAGAGGATTTTGGCACCTCGGATGAAGTCCTTGAAAGCGGGGATGGAGAGGGGGTTCTCCTCCGGGGCGGCAGTGCTCACCTTCGACAAACCGGCTGTCGCTGTGTTTCCCGCCGCTTCGCTAAGCAGGCACTCGGTTTTTCCCGCCGCTTCGCTAAGCAGGCACTCGGTTTTTCCCGCCGCTTCGCTAAGCGGGCACTCAACAGAGAAACGGAGGGAGGCGAGAGAGGTGGAGTGGTGGACGGAGAGGAGGTTGGAGAGGCCGGGGGCTATGGTTTCGAGGTCGAGGGGGAGGGTGTTGTCGATGGGGTCCGAGATGCACTCTGTGTTTGAGCCGGAGAGGAGCATGAGGCCACGGTCCGAGATGAAGAGGACCGAGGAGTCTATCTGTGTGATGGAGTCGGGGTCGGTGCAGACGTCGCGGGTTATGGGCTGACGGGCGGAGTAGGTTCCGTTGGCGTTCAGTTCGAGGGCCCACACTCCGGTGTCGGTGAAGGCGTAGAGGGGGAATTGTCCGAACTGGCCTTGGGAGAGCGGACGGGCGGCGCTGCAGATGCCGTCGATTCTGTTGACAGGCAACGATACCGCGGAGGTGGGGTTGAATGTGAAGGGATTGTTGACTTCGGAGACATAGATGCGTCCGGTCACGGGGAAGTCGGTCTTGCAGAAGGCGGGAAGGTTTTCGGCCTGCTTAACGGAGCCGACTTTCTTGACGGAAACGGAGTCTTCATCTTCTACGGAGCTTTCTTTTCCGGAGACGGCAAGGGTGTTCGGTTCCATGTCCGGGTCAAGCCAGTAGGCGCCGTTCAGGAAGTCGTGAGGTTTCAGGGGGAAGTGAAAGGTTCTTGCCCAGGGATGACTCCTCTCTTGTGTGAGTATGATCATGAAGGCGTCCGGGTCGGGATAGAAAAGGAAACGGGGGATTGAGACCTTGTCGAGAGGGAAGACCAGGGATGAGCGGGAGTCACTGTCAAGGACGGTCTTGATGATGTTTCCGTTCTTGTTCAAGAGGACGGTGACCTTGACTTTCGAAATGGTTTCAGCGTCGGTCTGTGAGTAAGGTATGAGTGTTCGGACCGGTGGCGGGGCTTGGGGTTCGCTGATGATTTCGGCGTAATGCAGGCGGCTGTTGAAGTTCTGGATGAGTTTCGGTTTGAGTATTTCGCGTGTGCGCCAGCCGTCGGTGAGCGTGGGACGGGTGACGAGGTTGGAGAGGTCTTCGGACTCAAGAGTCAGGGCCTGCATGGGTTCGCCGGCGAGCTCTGTTATTTTGTCAAATTCAATCGTGGCGATCTTGTAGAAGACGGAGGCGTCTGAAATTTTGGAGGAGAGTTTCTGTTCCGACTCCGGGGTAAAGACGGTTCCGGAGGTTATCAGGGACTTGTCGCCGTAGAATTCATGGTCGGGTATCTGAAAGCAGCCGAGACCTTTCTTATAGTATGCAGCCACTACCCTATCGTCGGTCGAGTATGTGTATAGCTGCGGTGTGACGAAAATGTCGATACTTTGAATGAGGTCCTTCCACCGGGCAATTCCGGCCTGGTCGAGGTCCATGATATTGAAGGAGAGCCGGCAGGGGTTGAGGTAGCCTTTTCCGAGGTCGGGGTGGCCGGCGCCTTTGTTGAGGGTGAAGTTCAACACGAGCGGGTTGTTCCCGGATTTCTTTTCGACCGATACGTTGGGGGTGTCGGTGGAGGGGAGCATGAGCACCGGCGATGACTGCTGGATATAGGAGCCGTCGAAAAGCCTGTATGCGTATCTGACCAGGAATGGGAAACAGAAGCGGCCTTTTTTGGTGTGTTCGGCGATGGCGGAGTTGACTGTGGCGTGGAAGGTGTTTGTCAAGGAGATGACTTCGGCGGCGGTCATGTCTTCGTTGATGGAGAGGAGTGTCCGCTTGGAGTGTGTGTCAAAGAGTGCCTTCAAGGCTTCGGAGGGGCTGGAGATTGAGACTTCGTGGTCTTCGTATTTGTCTTCGGGGGGAGTGAAGATGAGGCCGAATTCAATGTCGACAAATGGGGGCATTGTGCCGAGGTAGGTGTAGTGTTCACCGTACCAGCGGAGATAGTGTGGGGTGTTGTTGGAGTCCCGGGCGATGAGCATGTTTCCGAAGGGGGTGACGGAGACGGGGTCGAACGGGAGGGCGTGGCCGATTTTGAAATTTCCTTCTTTGTCTCTGTAGAAAAGGAAGGACTCGCAGAGGTTGTTTCCCGGCCCTTTGAGGATGTAGTTCTTTGTGGCGTCGTAGGATATGTCATGAATGCAGAGCCAGGTGAAGGGACCGGGCAGGCCGTCAATGCTTTCGGGGAGTCCGAAGAGGCGGGACGGTGGGCGGAGGGTTTCGAGGTTTGCGTGCTCGTTGAGGAGGTTGAGCGAGAGTGCGAGGTCTCCGTCTGGGGCGTCGTAGTCTGAGGGGCGTGCGGTCTGTGAGGTGAATCTGATTTCTTTTATCATGAGTTGTAGTTTTTACGGGTTATGATGGGGATGGCTTTTCTGCCGTTGATTTCGACGGGGTCTCCGGCGGCGAGGCAGGCTCTGAATGTGGAGCCGGCGGCTTTGAGGATGGCTGAGCAGAGGCGTCGGCTGTATGCGCGGAAGTGTCGGCCTCCACGGTTTGTGGGCCGACACTGGGCTTCATGCCGTCCGCGGACCGTGGCGGCGCGGGCGGCGATGAAGAGGTAGTATTCGTCATCGTCGGTCATGATGTCGATGACGTCTGCGGGGGCTATGCCGAGTGCTTTTGCTACCCGGGATGTTATCTCTATCTTTCCGGAGGCGAAGAAGGAGATGTCGGGGCGGCGAGTGTGGCCGAGGAGGTTGTTGAGGTTTAACTTCATGGGCGTTCGATGTTATAGAAAAACTTTCGGCCCGGGAGCCGGCGGATGGTGACGGTGAGTTTTACCTTGCGGTCTGCGGGCAGGCCGTAGTCGTAGAGTATGCGGTTTACCGTTGGACAGAGGGCCTCGAAGCCGATGGTTTTGTATTTTTCGTTGTATTGGATGTCGGCGAGTGTCGTTTTTTGGGGGAGGTCTGGGTTGACGACGAAGCCGTATGTGTTCCAGCGGGAGATGGCGAAGACGTAGACGCGCGGGTTTCCCGCCGCTTCGCTATGCGGGCACTCAACAGAGACTTGGGGCGCATAGGTTTTGGCGATGTGGCCGAAGAGTTTCCGGGAGAAGGTGACGGAGTTGTCGGCGGGGTCGGCTATGATATAGTAGCGGAAGTATCGCAGTGAACGCCACCAGCGGCGGAGTCGTTTTAGGTTCATGGGCGCGTGGTGTTTTGGGTTGGGATGTATGTGTGGCGTGAACGGAAGGTGACAGTCTCGACCCAGCGGTAAGACTGGGTCGAGGCTATCTGTTGGCGGTGAATCTCGGCGTCGCGTTTTGTCTCGAAGATGAAGCAGGAGAGCTCGCAGTTGGCGGTGCCGAGGGTGTTGATGACATTGGCGAAGTATTTCTTTCCAAAGAGGAACTCCGCTATGGCGTTGAGTACTTTATTTGTCTGGTTCATTGTTTTTGGGTTGGGTTATTCTTCTTTTTCTTCGTGGGTGAAGAAGTCTATGATGAGGCTGATGACCAGCAGCGTCACCATGATTGCTATTAAGGTTTTGCTCATTGTTTGGTTTTAGGTTTGGGTGTTATCGGCACACGAGCTTCGCTCGCGTCACTGAACTATGACTTGGGGGTCTACCCAGGGGTCGGAGGTGGAGTCGTGGATGACGGCGTCTCTGTTTGCGTAGGTTGTGAGTGAGCCGTAGACCCAGTGGGCGTTAGCGATGGTTTTGCCTCTGAACTTGATTTCTCTCATGGGGTGTTTATTTGGATTGTTTATTTGGATTCTTTATTCGCCTGTTTATTTGGCTTGTTTATTTACTTTTCTTATTCACTTGTTATTCAGTTCTTTTTATGCGCGTCTTTATTTGCTTCTTTATTCGCTTTGTTTGCTTCTTTATTTGCCTGCTTTATTCGCTTTGACAGGCGGAGGGCTTTTTTCTCTATCCACTTATTCACTTCGCGTCTACCGTATATGAGGGTCATCTGATTCAATATGATGCACACGTCTGCTAATTCTTCGCGGATATGGTCCTCGGTGTCTCGGCCACGCTTGAATTTGCAGATGGCGTCCTGGAGTTCCGACATCTCCTCGAAGAGGATTAGCGTCTGGTGCTCTACTCCGTAGGTCTTGACGGCATCGGAGATTATGACTTTGAGTTCTTCTTGTGTCATAGGCTTTGAGGTGTTATCGGCACACGAGCTTCGCTCGCGTCACTGAACTATGAGGATTTCTTAGGGTTTTTGTTTTTTTTAGTGGACTTAGGGGCTTTGGGTTTGATGCCTGCCGCTGCTTTTATCGCTTCGGCACCTACACCCTCCTTGCAGAGGGCTATGATGCGGTCTCGTCCGAGTATGCGGTAGGCGGGTATGATGTCATCGCGTACGAGGTCGCAGGGTTCGCCGGGTTCTATGGCTTTCTCGCGGCCTTCCTTGTGGGCGATATGCGAGCACTCGAAAATGTCGCGACCGAGTTTGTCTACTATCGTGTAGACGTGGCCGTTGAATTGTATCTGTCCGGTGTGCCGGACTATTGAGAGCATGGAGTCGGCCCAGTACTCCTCTGCTATGATTAGGGGACTGTTCATTTCTTTTGTGTCTTTATTGTTTCATTCTTTTGTTCCATCGTGATACTTTAAAATCAGTTTAGGAACTTTGATTTCTTTTCGACGAGGAAATATCTTTCGGAGACCCAGGCGAGGAAGGGTTCGAACACCTTTTTGGAGTTCAGCCAGATTCCGTTCTCCCGTAGGGCTTCGTCTTCTACGTCGGGGGCGTTGAGTTCGGAGTACTCTCTTGCGAGGGCTTTGATTTTTGAGTTGGTCATTTCTTTTGGTAGTGTTCGTGAAACTTTATGAGGGTCTTGCGTACTTCCTCGGCTGCTTGCTGGGCTTCTTCTCTGGTACGGAAGTAGTTGCCAATTTTATATCGAGTATAATCAGTTCTTATCATGTCTTCCTTGCCTTGACAAGGATGAATAATACCATCTATATACCAATATTCATCTCCTTTCTTTGCCCTCCACCTCTTAGGCTTCCTACTTTCAGCCCACTCCATCCAAGCTGCATAGGCATCAAGCGGATATTTCATGCAGAGTTGGCGGGAAGGATAGAGGTCTATTTCTCCATTTTTATGTTTCCGTCCGTCTCTAAGAAACCAAAGTCGGTCTGATTGCGGGTCAGGGGTGTAGACCTTGATTTCCTGAGAACAAGGCCTGTCGTCAATTACAATTTCATTAAGTGTTACTTCTCCATAGGCGCGAGAGTAGAATCTCTCTCCCTCGCAACCTTTGAGGAGGTCACAAAGGTTCAGTTCTTTTTCTTCCATATTATTAGTTGATTTGTCGCAATTTGCGACAGATTACGATACTTTGATTTATCGACGCTTCCCCTTTTTCTTAATCCATGAATTAGGTTTGATGTGGGATTGTGGCATAATGATTATGTCAATCCCTTCTTTGAGATTGAACTGAGCGGCTCGGTCTCCGGAGGGAGAGTATGTTACATAATCCACCTCAAGCGCTTTCATGGCATACAAGACTTTGATAAGTGGATTGGCTTTAAAAGACTCTCCGTAGATTCCTATGGCTACATTAGTACCATTAGAAGAATAGCCCTCACCCTCACATATCGGGCAATCGTGCAATAGGAGATGACATTTCCCATTTCGATCGGAATAATTCCAATGTACTTCACCTTCTCCCTTGCATTCAGGGCAATGAGTATTCAGAGGTATGTGACCCCTATAATCGGTTTCTACTTTCGCGTTTTGGAGGGCCTCGAATAACTCGTCTCGTGTGATAGTGAGAACCGGAAGGAATTTTTCAGGCCATACCTTTGAAACGTCTGGCGCTTTTTCGTTCTCCTCATATTTTCCGGAGAGCAGGTCTTCTCGGATTTTGATGAGAATTGTTGTGTCGGTCGCTATCACATGGCCATCCTGTAAGAATGGTTTGCTAAGCGTTGGTCTGTATCCTTCGGGATCTGCACAGAATATTTTCAGAAAACTGTACTCTTCTTCTTGTGTCATATTCATTTTCTCCTTTATTATTCGTACATGACCTTGAAGTCTTTGCGGCCCCAGGCCTTGTAGCGCATGACGACGTCGCGCTCTATGTTGCACCCCAGGGAGTCTTCCCACCCCTCGCAGAAGTAGACGGCGTCGCATGAGAGCAGGGACCGGAGGTCGTAGCAGATGTAGTCGTTGTAGGTTGGGTTCTTGCCGGCGTAGACGTCGAAGGGCGAGACGGGGGCGTAGCCTTGCCGTGAAAGGGCGGCTTTGACGAGGTCGGCTTTCTCGCGGGCCTTCTGTTCGTTGCCCGTGATGGGGAGCGAGATGTAGATCTTGAGGTTCTTTTTCATAGGTATTGGGATTATCGTCGGCTTTTGCCGGTGAGTTCGATTACGTTGTAGGTTTTGATGCGGTCGACGAGGCGTCCGTATTTGTCACCTCGGGTGAAGCGGGCTATGAGGGCGGGCTCGTCGAGATTTGTGGTGATGTGGGCGAATTTGTCCCAGCCGGCCCAGATGTCGTTTCGGGCGAGGAGGAATTCGTCGGTGAGCGTGGAGGTCTTCATGCCGTAGAAGATTTTGTCGTCGTTGAGGCCGACGTCGTTGAGACAGACGTTTTCGGGACGGGGCATGAAGCCGGTGCTTCCTTCTTCGTGGAAGGTGTACCGGTCGAAGTTGTTGTGGATGGTGTAGTAGTTAACCATCTGCGTTACCGAGAGATTGTGAAAGAAGCGGGGGGAGTTTATGCGCTTGAGGTATTCGGAGAAGCACTGCATGAGCATTGTCTTGCCGACTCCGAGGCCTCCTTTGAGCATGATGTTCTTGTGGAGTTTGTATCCTCTTTCGGGGAAGACTTCTTCGGCGAGGCGGCAGTTGTTGAAGTAAAGGAGCAGGAAGCGCACAACGCGTCGGTTGTCGTCGTCGATGACAAACTCTCGGTGTTGGGGTTCCATGACGATGTTGTTGGCGATGTACATGAACAGGCGGGCGTGCATTTCGTAGACGGCGGGGTCGGTGAGGTCGGGGTAGGCCTTTTGAGATTCCCGGATGTCCTTTTCGGCGCGTTTGATGACGTTGGAGAGCTTGAGCGACTCGGAGAGGGAGACGCCGTCGGGGTTGCGTCGGCAAAGTTCGAGCACTCCCCTATCCCATTCGATGTTTCCGGTCGGTTTCTGGCCGAATTTGGCGAGTTCCGTGAGGAGGCATTGAGGGTAATTCATGATTGGGTAAGTTTGGGTTAGACGTCGACTCCGCCGAAGCCACCGTTGAAGGTGTAGTCGTCGGGCCGGGGTTGTTCTGCGGGTTTTCTTTCTGCCGGATAGGCCTTGCGCATCCAGGAGGTGAAGTGTCGCCGGGCGTCCTTCAATGAGCGGTGGAGCTCGTTTCCGCGCTCGACCTTGCAGTGAGTGATGAAGGCCTCAAGGCGGGTGTCGAACTCGGCCTTGTCTATGTGAAACTGCATGCAGACCGGCTCCCACCAAATTTGATCTTCTTTCATTCGGGCCGCTTCTTCTTCGAAGGATGAGTATTCGTTGACTCCTGAGGGTGTTTCACCAGGTCTGTCTGCGGCAGCCTGAGGTTGTTTCTTCGGTTTGCGACCTCCTTTCTTTCCGTTCTCGTAGCGTTTCAGATTGGCGTCGAGGTTGGGTTTGATGACGGTGAACATTCCGCGGGCGAAGGGTTTCAGGGCTTCGGGTTCTTTTCCGTAGAGGGCATACTCGGTTATGGCCGTGAAGACTTCGAGCCTTATGTCGTCGTTGAGTTCGCGGATGGCTTCGTAGAAGCTGCGGTAAAAAATAAATGATTCTCTTTCCATGTCTTAACTCGGTTTTAAGTCAGTCACCGGGCTGTCCCGTTTCCCTCTCCTGGGGAGACGACCCACAGGCCGGTCGGCTGAAAGGAATTTAAAAGAGCTCTTCGATTTTGAAGATCACCCGGGGGTTCTCCTTGTCGATGAACTTGCGGGCGTGTATCTCGGCACAGAGCCTGTCGTTGGTGATGGTGCCGCTAAGCTGGAGGCAGTCGAGTAGGATCTTGAGGGCGTTGTCGAGGTCGGGACGGTCTGACTTGTAGAAGACGTCGACGGTGAACTTGAAGCGGCGCGCGATTCCGAGCTTTCGGAGCGGGTTCTGCATGAAGAATGACTGCTCGTAAGCCTTGAGGGCCGTGGTCTTGGCCAGGGAGCCGCGTCCCTTGAGGTGAATCACTTTGTAGCAATTCGACTTTGAGGGACAGGCTCCGTGGATTGTTACTTGGGGGTACTCAGGCATTGTCGGACGATGTGTTTGAGTGGTCGTAGGGATAGACGTCCATGATCTTTGTCTCGGCTACCTTCTCGATTTCGTAATCCGCCAAGGTGCCCTTCATGCCTTCGTTGAAGCGGTCAGTGGCGCCTTGCTGTGTGTCGGCCTGGACCATGACATGAACGGCGGTTCGGACTTCGACACCCGTCTTCTCCTGGAAAGTGATGGTGTTGTACTTCACCAGCCACCACTTGTCGCAGGAGGGGTCAGGGAATATCTCGGCGATGTTGGTTTTCTTGATGGCGGGGATGGAGAACGCGCCGGAGATGTAAGGTGTGACCACTTCGATGATACGCGCTTCGGCTTCAGTGAAACTGACAGCGTCCACGAGATAGGGTTCTGTTACTGTTTTCGGTGTGCCGTTTTGCTGTAGCTTAACGTAACGGACTTTGCATTCAAACCAGAGTGACATTGTTTTTAGGGTTTAAGGGTTTTGTTTTTTTTAGGTTTTGTGAGTTTCTTGAGGAGCAGGGAGACTTTCCTCAGGGCGTTGACTGCCTGCAGGTCTGCGGCGGGGATGTTTCCTTTTGCGTAGCCCAGGACCAGGGGCAGTTTTTCTACCAATAGGGAGAAATCTGAGTTGGAGATTGACTTCATAGACCATCATAGTGGAGGAAGGAGTTAACGAGTTCGTCGAAGTACATTTCATCTGTGGGGATGTCATCGTCGGAGGCCATGATCTGATTGGCTATCGAGCGTTTGACGTGGATGATGTTGTAGAGGACGGGGTCGATTGTGCGCCGGCCTATGAGGTAGTAGCAGTTGACGTTGTCCTTCTGTCCGATTCGGTGGGCTCGGTCCTCGCACTGGCAGCAGTCGGCGTAGGTCCATGGGAACTCGACGAAGGCGACGTTTGAGGCGGCCGTCAGCGTCAGTCCCACACCCGCGGCCTTTATCGAGCAGATGATGAGCCGGGCCTCGCCCGACTGGAAGGCATCCACGGCGGCCTGTTTTTCGGCCAGGGAGTCGTCACCGGTGACGCGCACGGCGTCGGGGAACTGTTTCTGAAGGGCGCGGACGTTGTCCTTGAGCGAGCAGAAGACGATGAGCGGTTTGCCGTTTGCCAGGAAGTTGCGGATGAAGTCGCAGGCCTGGCGGATCTTTCCCTTCGAGGCGAGCGAGCGCAGGGTCATGAACTTCACCAGGGCTTCCATGCGCATCTTGCGGCGGATGTCGCGGTCGGTGCATTCGGTGTACTCCCTCAGGTAGGAGGCGAGGTCGGCGGCTGCAAGGTCGTATTCCTCGCGGTTGGAGATTTCGACGTAGAGGTCCGTGCGCTGCTTCTCGGGGAGCTGGGTGAGGACCTTCATCTTTTCGCGGCGTATCATGCAGGTCTCGTAGAGTCGCTCGGAGAGTCCGGAGAGGTTCTCGTCTTCGCCGTACTCGGCCAGGAATCGTCCGCGGCCTCCGAAGTCGGAGACAAGACGGCCCATGATGGCGAGCTGGGCGACGAGGTCGGCGGCGTGGTTGACCACCGGTGTGCCGGAGAGGAGAATCCGGTATTCCTTTCCCTCGACAATCCCGCGGGTGAAGATTGTCTGCTGGGCCGTGGGGTCCTTGAGGCGGTGTGACTCGTCCATGATGACGGAGCGGAAGATGGCAACGTCGCGGTTGAGGACAACGTCCTTGAGGGTGAAGGTCTTTGAACCGCCCTTGATGTCCCAGACGAAGAACTTCTTTAGGCTTTCGTAGTTGACGATGGCGATGTGGAACATGCCCATGCCCAGAAGGTAGGGCCAGCTTGTGCGGGTCGCGTTGTCGAGGATGAGGGCCTTCTTGCCGGTGAACTTCTCGAACTCTCGTTGCCAGTTGATCTTGAGCGAGGAGGGACAGATGACCAGGCAGGGATAGGCGCCGGCGATATTGACGATGCCGATGCTCTGAAGGGTCTTTCCGAGTCCCGGCTCGTCGCCGATGAGGAGTTTCTTCTTGGCGACTCCGAAGTGTATGCCCTCCCACTGATAATCGTAGGGGGTGACTTTGAGCGAGTCCTCAAAGTTCTTTCTGAAGGTTTCGAGTGTGTTCATAGGGCGAGGCACCAATATTGGAAAGCTAATTCGAGATATTTGTCGCGTCCGCGCTGGTAGAGTGGGCCGTCGCGGAGGATGCGGGCGGTGAAGACGTTGCAGTTCTTCTTGCTGATGGTGTAGATGAAGTCACGGTCCGAGCCGGCGATGTCCATGTACCATGCGCGGGAGCGGTCCCAGTCGAAGAAGTCGAGGGCGTCGTCGAACTCGGCCTGTGTGGCGGCGGCGCAGGTCTTGAGGTCTCCGCCGAAGCCGTAGGCCGGCAGCCACCAGTCCCACTTGCAGCGGGTGTCGAGCGTGAAGGGGAAGCCTCCGTACTCGAACGGCTGGGCCTTGTTGACCATCACGCGCTGGGTCTCGGCCTCGGAGAGTACCTTGGCCAGGAAGGGGTCACGGCGGGCGGTCATCCTCAGCGAGCGGTACATCTCGCGCGCAAGGCGGAAGTCTTCGTCGGAGTACTGTTCGCCGTCGACGGTCAGGCGGTAGTAGTCGACGCGCTCCGGCTCTGTGACGATGGCATCCACGAGCGAGCCGAAACGGAAGGCCCTCTCCTTGACACCCGGCGGGAGGGCCACCGGGTGAAGGAGGTGCTTGAGGGCGGTGAGGTCTGAGTTGGAGACCTCGGTCCGGGTGTAGTAGGCATCGGGGTTGGGGGTCATGGTCATTTTGCTTTGACGTCGTCCTCGTAGCGCAGCGAGGAGATGAAGGTGGGGTTGGTCTTGGAGTTGGCGGCGGCGTTGGCGTAGTTGATCTGTTTCTTGAATTCCTTTTTGAGTTCGTCGACAGACTTTGTGGAGCCCTCCTGTGACCACCAGAAGCCGACAACGGCCATGATGTCCTCGGGGGTCTCGATGACGGCACGCTTCTTGACCTGGGTCTTGGGCTGATAAGAATCTGCCTGGGCGACAGGGAGGCCGAAGAGGCCGTCCATTTCCTGTTTCTGGGCGGCGAGGCGCGCAGCCTCGGCTTCCTTCTGTTCGCGATCCCGGCGTTCGGCCTCCTTGCGGGCGGCTTCGGCACGTTCCTTCTCTTCCATTTCCTTCTTAAGCCGTTCGGCTTCTTCGGCGTTTGCCTTGGCGATGCGTTCGAGCTCGCGCTTCTTGGAGGGCAGGCGGTCGAGGAGTTCGTCGCGGGTTGACTGTACCTCGAAGGGGAACTGCTCGCGGAAACGTTCGGCCAGGCCGGCGAGGACGTTGGCCTGGATGGCGCGGTTGTCGTCTTCGGTAAGCTCGATGAAGCGGCGGGCACGGCTGGCGACGGTCTGCAGCCATTCGGCGGGAAGCTCGCAGGGGTAGTTGCGCAGGGTGTCGCGGACGGCGTTGAAGTTGTCGGGGGTGAGCGAGGCGTCGATTTTGTTGAGGCGGTCTATGTGAAGGGCGATGAGTTCGTTGAACTGGGCGCAGAAGTCGGTCTCGACGTCGGAGCGGTAGCGGGCCTTTAAGTTCTGCCGGGCCTGTCGGGCGGCTTCCTCGCGCAGGCGGCGCTCCTCGGCTTCGTGTTTCTTGCGTGCGTAGTCGTTGCGGACGGTTTGAAGCAGGGCCGGCGTCGAGCCTTCCTTTGTTGGGTCGATTTCGTTCTCAAGAGAGGTGTAGGCCTTGCGGATGCGGTCGAAGAGCTGGGTGACCGGTGTCCGTTTGGAGTTCATCTTCTTGACGGTGAGCTTGGCCTTCTCGATGAAGTGGGCGATGTCTTTGTCCAGGGCGTCGGACATGCCTTCGTTCTTTACGCGGGACAGGAGCTCGTGTCCGGCTTCGAGGCAGCGGAGGTGTGAGACGCTGTTTTCGTTGTATGATTTCGGGCCGAGTTCGGCGAGTGTGCGGACGTTTTCCGGCTGGAAGACCGCCAGGGCGGTGTTGCTGGCGTTGGCGGGGGTGTTGTTGGCTGTCATGATTATGTGGGGTTACAGGGTTTTGTTTCGGCGTATTCGGTGAGCCGTTTCAGGCGTGTGCAGTAGTGCCCGTTCAGGGTGTTGCGCAGGAACGGGCACCCGTAGCACGGTTTTTCAGAATCCTTCCTCTTCATCAGGCTCGACGGTCAGGCCCGGTGTGGGCTCGTTGTTTCCGAAAGGCTGGGGGGCCGGGGCTTCGTCTGGGAGGACCTCTCCGGATTCGACGTCGACGCCGTAGATTTCAGCGTCTGAGAGTTCGGGCTGTTCCTCGACCTGTTGAGACTGCAGCTCGGTGCCGCGGCCGATGCGGACCTTGGGATAGGATTTGAAGGCGTGTTTGATACACTTGGCCATGAGGAAGCCGGGGTCGATGTGTACGGTTCCGTTCTGATCCATGCCGTAGAGTGCGTTGGCGACTCCGCGGTTTTGCTTTTTGGAGTAGCCGGCGAGGCGTGTCCAGTCTTCGGGGTACATGACCGAGTAGTCGATGGAGCCGTCGGCGCGGGTGATGCGCAGGTAGCAAGCGACGATGATGTGGCCCGTGTGGGGGAGGTTGCAGGTGTAGGAGATTGATTTGCGTCCGTCGACGTCGCGGAATGAGAACTCGTCGTTGTCGTATACGAGCACGGGGTTGTCGGCGTGTCGGATCTGTCCGGCGCGGGTGCGCATGACGAGTTCACCGTAGGCGGAGACGGTCAGCACGCAGCGTCCCTCCCATCGGGGCTGGTCTTTTGTGCCGGTGTTGACGTTTCGGCCCATGAGGTATGCCAGGGCGCGGGTCCCGGGTTCGAGCGAGAGACCGCAGACGGCCAGGTCGATGAAGGCGGTGAAGATGGAGAAGGGCGTCGCGCGCTGGAGTTTCCCGTTGTCGTTGTCGCGCAGGGCTTTGTTGAAGTAGATGCTCTCGCGCTGATAGGCTGCTTCGCCGTTTCCCCAGAGGGTGTCGTAAATCTGGATGAAGCGTTCGCGAACGACGGGATGCTCGACGATTTCGAGTGGGTGGAGTCGGTTGATTTCTTCGACTGTGAGTTGGAGGTTGCCCATGATTGATAATTTTTAGTGGGTTAACGTTTTTGGGTTTTTGCGGCGTGTCATGATTTAGGAAAATGAGGAGGCCGGGGCTTCAGCGGTGCCGGGTGGCCCGGCCTCCTCTCCTCAATCATGAAGCAACGTTCCGCTGCTTGTAGTCCGTGCGGGAGTCGAACCCGCTCCTCCGCCGTAAGGGGCCGGCGGCGTGCTGAACCGATGACACCAAGGGACTCGTTTGAGGAGGTTATTCTTGTTCGTCGTCCGTTTCGGGGCGGTTGAACTTGCGGTCGTATGCCATGAGCCAGGGGTCGGTCTTGCTCCATCGGGAGAAGAGGCGGGCGCATTGTCCGAAGAGGAGGAAGGCGAGGCCTTTGTCGAAGATCATCTGAAGGATGACCCAGGCGTTCTGTCCCTGTTCTTCGCAGAAGAGAAGGACGGTGGCCGTCATGCAGAGGGCGGTGAGGAGGGCGATGCGCAGGATTGATATGAGGTTTGTCATTGTCTGTTTTGTGTTTGTCCCGTGCGCGGGGCCGGGGGTTAGAGTTTGAGGTTTCTTTTCAGGGTTTCGAGCTGGGCCCGTCTGCCTTTGCGGTTGAGTGCTTCGTAGACTTTTTGAAGGTCGTAGATGAGCACCCTTCCTGTGTCGACAACCATCGCTTCGTCAAGGAGTCCGAGTCTTCTCCAGTTGCAGATTGTTCTCGGTGTTACGCTCAGGATCTCGGCGAGTCTTTTTGAGGAGCGGACGGTGTTTGTTCCATTTGTTTTCAAGGACTTTGTGGGTTTTGGATTTCAGTTGGGCGTTCGGCAGGCGCTTAACTCCAATTCATTGCGCCTGTGGGCTTCGGCCCTGGGCCGGCTCTCAGGCGGAGCCGACGCAGAGGTCGTAGTTTGTGTCGCCGTAGTGGTTTAGGAGGTCTCGGGCTTCTTTGGTGTCGGCTATCTTGGCCAGGGCGTAGCAGGCGCGGTAGTCGAGTTTGCCGAGTTCGTAGGCTTTGTCGCAGATAATCTTGTCGAATTCGGTCATCACGGTTGGTTCGTAGCTCACCGTGTAGCCCGGGCGTTCGTCGATGATTTCTTCGTAGTCGGTCATGGGCTGCATGATTTCTCCGCAGAAGGCGACGCGGCGACCGGCTTTGATGAGGCGCGAGAGGTAGGCCTGCAACGCGTGGCAGGGAAAGCCGGTGATGTAGATGTATGAGTCACCGTTTATGCGGCGTGTGAGGGTGAGGCCGATGATGTCGCTGCATGCGACGGCGTCTTCGCCGAAGGTTTCGTAGAAGTCGCCGACGCGCAGCAGGACGATGGCGTCGGGGTACTGTGCCTTGGCTTCGTTGTAGGGACGAAGCATGTCTTCGAAGTATTTCTTTCTTTTTTCGATGTGTTGTGCGAGTGTCTGTGTCATGATTGAGGGGTTTTTGAGGGGTTTGTTATTCGGTTCGGGTTACGGTTATCGTGCGGGCCTCGCGGTTGGTGGCGGTCTTGAATTTCTTTTCCCACTGGAAGCCGAACCTATTGCAGACCGAGTAGATGTAACTGGCACGAGAGATGGGGAAGGTGAGGGTGTCGCCTATGGCCATTTCACGCAGGGAGGAGAGTACGGGTTTGTCTGTTGTCTTTGTCATCTTTATGCGGTTTTTGGGGTTAAATCATTTCAGCGGTTTCGCCTTCGAACCATTTCTCAAAATCGCTTTCGTTGCAGTTGTAGCCGGCGAGATACGCCAACAATTGCGCGGCTTTCTCAGCTGCTTCTTCATCATCGGAGCTGACGTAGGTCCCCCAGTAGCTGTCGTTTTTATACTCCACTTCAACAGTGGCGCTGAGGGCCTTCTCGAAGCGTTTTAATCCTTCCGGAGTAAACTTTACCGGAGGTACGACGGCTCTACAGTCTATGTCTTCTACGAGGACATTGTGATCGTCTCCGAGTATGTTTATGGCGTGGAGCAGGTCTTTTAATGTTGTTTTCATTTGGGTTTACTTGTTTGTTTCTTTGAGTGTTTGTAACTTTACGGGTGCAAAGGTAA
>CAZUAK010000013.1:0-29000 GCA_964618395.1 uncultured Sangeribacter sp. | reverse complement strand
CTGGGAGAGCTGGGAGGGTCTACTGCCTTTCGGATTCGAGTTCCCGGTCGATCTTCTCGAATTCGGAGTGCTTGCTCTTGAATTCGGGGACCGTCTGCTTCATCAGGCGGACGAGCTCCGCTATCTTTATCTGGCGGGCGAGGGTCTGGAGAATGTCTGTCACGCGTTTGGCATCGGCGTATGACGATTCCCTGACTTTCGCCTTGAAGATGCGTTCGTGATCGGTCGGTATGGTGTTCTCTTCGGTCGTCAGCACCTCTTCATACAGCTTCTCACCGGGGCGAAGGCCGGTGAACTCAATCTGTATGTCGGTTCCGACTTCGAGTCCTGCGAGGTGAATCATGCGGGCGGCGAGGTCGGCAATCTTCACCGGCTGACCCATGTCGAAGGCGAAGATGTTGGTGCCGTTAGACATCGCCACGGCCTCCATCACCAGGCGGCATGCCTCGGGGATGGTCATGAAGTAGCGTCTGATTTCGGGGTGTGTCACGGTCAGCGGACCGCCGTTTGCCAGCTGCTCCTTGAACCTCGGGATGACCGAACCGTTGGAGCCCAGTACGTTTCCGAAGCGGGTTGTGACGAACTGAGTGGTCCCCTTGACCTCTCCGTTGCGGATGGCCAGACCGAGCGACTGAACATAGATTTCGGCCAGACGCTTGGTACACCCCATGATGTTGGTGGGGTTCACCGCCTTGTCTGTCGAGACCATGACCATTTTGTCGACACCGTACTCGACACACTTGTCAGCGACGTTGCGCGATCCGATGACGTTCGCCAGCACCGCCTCACAGGGGTTCTCCTCCATCAGGGGGACGTGCTTGTAGGCGGCGGCGTGGAAGACAATCTCGGGATTATATTCGCGGAAGACATGATCGAGCCTCTCCGGCATACGGACATCGCCGATGACCGGGATGAAGTCCACCCACTTGAACTTGTCTTCGAATTCGAGACGAATGTTGTGAAGCGGGGTCTCGGCGTTGTCATACATGATGAGGTTCTTCACGCCGAGGCGCGCCAGCTGGCGGCACAGTTCGGAGCCGATGGAGCCGGCAGCGCCGGTGACCATCACTGTCTTTGAGTCGAACACGTTCTTGACCTCGTCGAGCTCGATTTCAATCTCGTTGCGCCCCAGGAGGTCTTCAATCTTGATGTTGCGCACGCCGCCGACGAGCGGAGTGCTGTCCTTCAGCTCGTCGATGGTCGGGGTGATGTAGAGCTTGAGCCCTATCTCGGGCGCCACGTCGATGATTCGCGACTCCTCCTGGCGGGCGTCGAGGGGGTTCGAGAAGAGTATGCCGTCGAGGTGAAGCTTCTCCTTGAGGCCGAGCAGCGCCCCGTCTTTTTTGAGGCCGTAAATCTTGAGGCCGTTCAGCGTGCGGTCTTCGGTATTGTCCGGGACAAGGAAGCCCACCACCTTGTAGTGGGGCGAGCGGTAGAGGCGGATGGCGAGCGAGAGCGATTTCTCGCGGTCTCCGTAGACAAGGACGCGTTTCGCCTCCTCGGGTGCGTTCTCGTCAGACTTCGTCGTGCGGTAGATGAAGTCATAGACAAGAAGCATGCCGACGCGGACAAGAATCAGCGCCGCCAGGGTGATGAAGAAGTCCAGGCAGAGCATCGTCAGGATGACACTGGGGAGCGTCAGCTTGAAGACGAGGGCCAGCACTACGACACCGAGCAGCAGCTCCTTACCCAAAACGGCATCGACCATCCGCGAAAATTCGCGAATGGTCGTATGTCTGATGACAATCCGGTAGCTGCGCGTGAGGAACATCGACACTATCGAGGCGCCCAGTGACCCTAAAATCCATGTTGTCACAAAGGTTCCGTTATAGATGGCGCTGACGTCAAGCAGCTTCAGTATAGCCAGTACGCACACCGTTGACAGGACCGAGACGATCACGTCTATCAGCAGGACAATCGTTGAACGCAGGTAATTGTCCTTCTGGAATGTGCTTTTCAAAAAATTCATAATACTTTCCTTATTCTACGTCCTTCTTATTCCACTACTACGATTTGACCGAGTTTGAGGTTATCTGAGAGGTCGATGAAATGGTATGTACCCGCGGGGACGCGTTTGCCGTCGGCGTCATTGAGGTCCCACTGCAGCTTTCCGGCTGCGGGCTGACCGAGTTCGGTGACCGTCACGCCGTCGGCGTCACAGATTGCGTAGCTGCGGGAGTCGTCTGCGGCTATGATGGAGACGTGTCCGCGATATCCGGGAGCGATCGAGGCGGGATAAACCTTCGGAGCGGTTTTGCTGCCGACGGCACCCTCGAGGATGGTCATCTCCTGGTGGCCGTTGTCGGTCGAGATGAGCAGCGAATTGCGCTCCGGGTTCCAGCCGAGGCCGAAGACGATATCGGAGAGGAGCTCACTGTTGGTGGTGTCGAAGGTGGCGAGTACCTCGTTGTTGTCAGGCGACACACAGATGATTCCGCCGCCGTTGATTCCGAACCACTTGCGGTTGTAGCTATCGACGGCATAACCCACGGGCTGGGAGCTTTCGGAGACGATGGACTCCTCGTCGTGGCCATTTACGCGCTTGACAACCAGGCGGTGCATGCGGCCGGGGTTGGCGATGAACTCGTCGGTGTCAATCCAGTACAGGCCCTCGCTTGAGAATATCCATACGCGTCCGTCAACGGGGTCCTCCTCAGTATAGTAGATGTAGTTCCAGAGGATGTCACGTCCGTTTTCATCCACGCCGTTGGCTTTGGAGACATTGATGTCGTCCGAGGTATCGTCGAGCGTGCCGCCATGGTCAATGACATGGAGGTTGCTGTTGAACACACCGTCGGCGAAGATGAGACGGTTCTTGTTCTTGGGGTGTGCCAGGGCCACGAAGCTGGCCTTGTTGTCACCGCCGGCTTCGATGTCGAAGCTCTTCATCGGACGGTACGAGTTCTTGTCGGTCGAGGCGAGTCGGTCTTCCTTCTCCCAGTAGTACACGGGCTTGTGGGCGCCGTCTTTGGAGTAGTAGCTGCTGACCCACATGCGGCCGTCGGCGTCGAAGGTGGGACGTGTGAAGTGGGCGTTGGTGTGGACCGTCGAGCCGGGGATTATCTGCACGTCAGTCGCACGCGAAGCACTGTAGTTTGAGCCGGTGGAGATGTGGAGGATGTCGGTCGGGTCCTCGAGGTTCCTTCTGAGGATACCCGAGGCGTAGCTGCCCGAGTAGAAGTACTTGGGTTCGTAGGGGTCCACAGCCGAGCCCCTCGCCCCCTTCCACATCGTGGTCAGCGACGGGCTGATGGTCGGCAGGCCGTAAGGTGTCCACTCCTCGCCGTCGAAGACGCTCAGCTGGTCGATGACGTCATAGCTGATCATGAAGTTCAGATCGAACTCACGGCCCGGAACGATCATTCCGTAGCCGGGGGCGTAGCTGATGTTACGGCCGCAGAGGCTCATGGGGCCGTGGGGGAACATCTGTCCCTCGGCGAGGGCGGCGGTGTTCTGGCCGTCGCGGGCATAGCGGCGGAAACCACCGTTGATATCACTTGCGCCACACGTGGCGAAGGCCCAGAAGTCCTGACCGTCGTATGTACCGCCGGAGACGAAGCCGAGTCCGGTGGGACGCACGCGCGTCACAACCTTTGCCGCGTAGTCAGTAGCGGGATTTGCGGCGGTGAAGTCCGGGTCGATGCCCTCTTTGACGAGCTGGAAGTCAAAGAGCTTGAAAGACCAGCCGTCTTTCATGCGGTTGACCTTGCCGGGCATGGGGGTCTTGTATGTGAAGTTGGCGCTCACAGCCGTGATGTCCTGGTCGGCGAGGCTCAGCGGACGGTAGGTACCGTCTTCGAGGCGCGTGAGCGAGATGAGGGAGAGCGAGTTTGTCTTCGTGCCCTTTCTACCCAGAGTGACGAAGGTGTTGTCGGTCACGGGGCATATACCCTCGCTGGCGAGGATGTGACCCGTCGCGCTGTTATACATGCCGGCCACCAGCCCCTCGGGGTTGGTGAGCTTCAGGGGCACCATATCGTACAGCTGGGTGGGATTGCCCTTCGAGAGGTCGAAGGTGGCGATGGTGGTCTCAACGGTGGTCGGGTTCTGCTCGTCGCCGGGGTTGGGGATATCCACGTCGAGGATGGCAACGAGGGTGTCGCCCAGGCGGTTGACATAGTGCACGGGGCTCCACAGCTTCACCCATTCCTTGAGGGTTGCGGTATCCTCGTCGACAACGAGATAGCCGTTCTGGGTGCCGATGTAGATGTCTCCGTGGGCAGAGTCGAAGCTGACGGAGTTGAACTCCTTAGAGCCGGGAACCTTAGCATCCTTGAACTCCTGGATACGGTCTATGCGGCCATCTTCGTGAAGGAACTCAATCAGGCCGTCCTGATAGGTGACGACCAGGTATTTTTTCGCCTCGTTATATCCAATGGCAATGACATTTACACCCATCGACTCGGGATAGAGCTCCAGGTGTGAGCGGAAGCCCCGCTCGGGATTCTCCTTGTCATAGATGAAGAGATGAGGATATGCGTGGGCGTAATATCCATAGTCATAACCGACATTGTCAGCACGGGCCTCCTTGGAGTAGTGGCTGCCGTGCATGACAACATAGACAAACCGATCTGTGGGACAGAACTGGATAACCTTGTTCGAGTTGGTCGAAACACGCCAGTTAGCTGACGGGAAAGTGCGCCATTCCGTCACCATGTCTTCAGCCGACACGTTGAATGCGGAAACACTCATTGCCAAGAGCATCCCCGCCAATATTGCTTTACCTTTTATATTCATTCGTCGATTAGTCTGTAGTATTTTCTTGATGACACAACATGTTTCCGGACTCTGTTGGGGTTCGGAAGCAGTCATCGGTATATTTTGGACCACAAAATTAACAAATTTCTGCCAACTAAGCCACATATAACATGTTAAATCTCCTAAAATTATAATAACTTAATTTCAGAAGAAGTCTAATTCATCTTACACCTCCCCACAATACAAGATAATGTAAGACCCGATACTTTCCATATCTTTAACAACGCCCCAACATTAATTGTCACATTGTAAAGATTGTACGAATTGTCACATTGTAAAGATTGTGCGGTATTCCAGATAATATCTTGTAAACACGGGATTGTAAAAGAACTGGAAGTAGCCCATTACCTGCGTAGCCAGAAATACCGTGAAAATGATCCTGTCCACCAGACTCTTTTTCCAGTTGATGACAAACAACAGCATGGCGGGCAATCCCATATACGCAAAATAGAATCCAAGACGTCCAAAATATGCACCGACAAGCCCTAAGAACTTGAACACATACGAATATTGATAGATCGTTCCGAATATATACATCTTCCTTCCTGCCTTACGCAAAAGAATGAACATATACGCAAAGACAACTATCCTAAAGAGGAAGCCGAAACCTGAGGACAAGGCTGTGCCCTTATCAATACTCATATAGACTGCATACTTGTCGAAAGTCTGAGAAGCTGTAAATCCCTGTACAAGTGCCATCAAGGTCAAGGGACCAAGAATTGCCAGTGCCGCAAGAGCTATATTGATGGATGCCGTCCATTTCCACATTCGGGTTCTTAGAAATCCTGCAAACAAGAGCGGTAGGGCTATAAACACTGATTGGTGAAAACTGAACGCTACTATCCAAAACAGAAATGACTTTACGAGCTTCCTTTTAAGGATATATGGCACACTCATAAGCATCATGCTCAGTGCTACTGTCTGACGCATAGCGCTTAACTGATAAAGCATATACCAGGGATCGAGAATATAGAAGACAAGAATCACCCATTGCCACTTCCGCGGGACATACTTCGTGACAAACCATCCGAAAACCCCTAATTGAAAAAATGTAGTGACAACTACAAGGCCTTGGAAGCCTACAGGTTTAAAAATCCTACACAAAATCTTCCAGCCTATTTCCACTTTCCTCATGGCCTTAAAATGATCTATGTTTCCATGGGCGTTGACCATATTGAAGATGTAGGTGTAGGAGTTGTAGTCGTTTCCGTATTTGTAGCGTATGCTGAAGAAGCAGGCCAGCAGCAGGCACGGCAGCAGCATCGGGCGCTTTATGCGCGTCCGGCATCCCCACCAGGCCATGAGCACGGCCAATAGATTTATACCCGTTACTTCAAGCATTTCGGTTGTCTCTGTATTCTTTATACCACTCGGCGAAGCTCTTGACACCGTCTGTCAACAGTGTCCCGGGCACATAGCCGGTGGCGTTTTTCAACGCTTCGGTATCCGCATACGTTGCCGGAACGTCTCCGGGCTGCATCGGATACATTTCTTTTTTAGCTTCGCGCCCCAACGCCGTTTCGAGGGCTGCGATGAAGTCGAGGAGCTTCGTGGGGTGTCCGCAGCCGATGTTGAAGACGCGGGGCTTCTGGGAGGGACCGGCGTCGATGACACCCTCTACACCCTTGACGATATCGTCGATATAGGTGAAGTCGCGCGACATATCGCCGGAGTTGAAGACCTTTATCGGTTCCCCCTTCATGATTGCGTCCGAGAATAGCATCGGGGCCATGTCGGGGCGTCCCCACGGTCCGTAGACGGTAAAGAAGCGCAGGCCCGTCACCGGGATTCCGTACAGGCCGGCATACACATGGGCCATGAGCTCGTCACACTTCTTCGTGGCGGCGTAAAGCGACACCGGGGCGTCGACCCTGTCGGTCTCGCTGAAGGGGACTTTGTCATTTCCTCCGTAAACGGAACTTGACGAGGCGTATATCAGATGCGAGACCGGATAACGGCGCGCGCATTCGAGGATGTTGAGGAACCCCATGACGTTGGTCTCGACGTATGCCCGCGGGTTCTCCAGCGAGTAGCGGACGCCGGCCTGGGCGGCGAGGTTGACCACGATGTCGAAACGCTCCTGTTCAAACAGTTTAGTCAGGGCAGCATCGTCGGTCAGATCCATGCGGACAAATGTCAGTGAGGGCCACTTCCCGCTCCTCAGCGGGAGGCCGGCGGGTATCTCACGGTATGTCACCGGAGACCTGTCAGAGCCTGCAGCCGGGGTGACGGTGACCTCGTTACCGTCGTCGGGGAGGCGGAAACCCAAGTTCTCCAGACGGGCCAGTTTCAGACGCGGGTCATAATAGGAATTGATATTGTCAATTCCCGTCACGGACGCACCCTTTAGAGCAAGACCCTCACATAAAGCCGCCCCGATAAATCCGGCGGCGCCTGTCACAAGAATCTTCATCTTCACTTCCGTCTGTTAGGGTCTACCCTATCTTGTAGTACGAGAATCCGTGTTCGTGCAGATACTCGGGGTCATATATGTTTCGGCCATCGACTACTACGGGGTGCTTCATCAGCTTGCGCACCGTTCGCCAGGCCGGCATTCGGAACTGGTTCCATTCGGTGACGAGCAGAAGGGCGTCGGCGTCGGTGACGGCATCATACATGTCGAGGCCGTAAACGACGGCATCGCCGACGCGCCGGCGACACTCGTTCATGGCGATGGGGTCATAGACCCTCACCTCGGCACCGGCCTCGCGCAGGCGGTCGATGAGCACCAGCGAGGGGGCCTCGCGCATGTCGTCAGTCTCGGGCTTGAAGGCGAGTCCCCAGAGCGCTATCACACGCCCCTTGAGGTCTCCGCCAAAGTGGCGCGACACCTTCTCGAAGAGTATGGACTTCTGCCGCTCGTTGACCTCTTCGACGGCCTTGAGGACCTTCATGTCATACCCCTCCTTCTCGGCGGTCTTGATAAGGGCCTTGACATCCTTGGGGAAGCATGAACCGCCGTATCCACAGCCGGGATAGAGGAACTTCTTGCCGATGCGCGTATCGCTGCCGATACCTTTGCGCACCATGTTCACGTCCGCGCCGACCAGCTCACAGAGGTTCGCTATATCGTTCATGAACGAGATGCGGGTGGCAAGCATGGAGTTGGCGGCATATTTTATCATCTCGGCCGAGGGTATGTCTGTGAAGAGCATTCGGTCGCCGGAGAGCATGAAGGGCTTGTAGAGACGGGCCATCACCTTGCGCGCCATCTCGCTTTCAGTCCCGACCACTACGCGGTCGGGATACATGAAGTCCTTGATGGCTGCACCCTCCTTGAGGAATTCGGGATTGCTGGCGACATCAAAGGGTACATCCACTCCGCGCGCGTCAAGTTCCTCGCGGATGACGGCTTTCACTTTGGCGGCCGTTCCGACCGGGACGGTCGACTTGGTGACCAAGAGTGTGTACTTGTCTATGTTGCGGGCAAAAGTGCGGGCAACGGCAAGCACATACTGAAGGTCGGCCGAGCCGTCCTCGTCAGGGGGCGTACCGACGGCCGAGAAGACCACCTCCACTTCCGAGAGCACTTCGGCCAGGTCGGTAGAGAACTTCAGACGGCCAGCCGCAACGTTTCGGCGCACCATCTCGTCAAGACCCGGTTCATAGATGGGTATCTCGCCCCTTTTGAGTCTCTCTATCTTTTCTTTATCGATATCGACACATGTCACATGGACACCCATCTCGGCGAAACATGTTCCCGAAACGAGCCCCACATAACCGGTACCTACTATTGCTATATTCATTGTTATTCTTCTACTTATCAGATTTTAGGATTGCGAGCCACATCGAGGATTCTTTCGAGGGAGTCCTTGTTTGCCGGTGAGTGCTTCACGAGCGCCTCGATGGCTGCCAGGCGGTGAACGTCACTGCCGACAACGTCTATCATTCCGTTCTTTAGCATCCACTGAGCCTTGTCCTGGGCCACGGTACCGTATCCGCCGACGATGGAGGTGTAGTTCATCTGGAAAAGCACACCCTTGTCCTTGAGCTCCTGATACTTCTTCTTGTCCATGTAGCGGTAGCGCTCCGGGTGGGCGAGAAGCGGGAAATATCCGGCGGAGAAGATGTGGTCGAAGATGCTGTCGAGGTCCACGGGTGGGTTGAAGTATGAGGTCTCGACGAGCAGGTGGTTCTTATCCTTTCCGATTGGCAGCACCTGCTTGTCTGCCAGACGGTCGTGGAAGAGCGAGTCCATCATGTGCTCGGCGGCGAGGTTGAGCTTTATCGGGCCCTTGTACTTTTCGAGCAGTTCGGCGAAGCGTTTCTGCAACCCCTCGACAGAGTTGGGATAGTCTTCCATGATATGGGGGGTGAGCCATATCTCCTTGACGCCGTACTTTGCGTAGGCGTCAAGCAGCTCGAGCGAGTGTTCCATATCGGGCAGGCCGTCATCGACACCGGGAAGGATGTGAGAGTGCCAGTCGGTAAGACCGTTGAGCATTCCGCTCTGTTCGAGACTCAAGACTTTCTTTTTGAAAGGCCACATATCTGAAAGGTTTTATAAACGTTATGATGTTTCCCTATCGCTCAAGAGGCAGGGCTTATCTGTCGGGGGTCACGCCCTCGTATGTACCGTAGTTGTAATAGCGGCTGTGTTCGCTGTCGGTGCCGTTGAGGATGAGGCTGAGGTGTTTGAATTTCTGATTCTCGTAGATCTCCTCAATGTCTTCGAGGGCACGTTTGTCGAGAAGGCCCGCGCGGACGATGAAGACGGTGCGGTCGACATAGCGCTCGACAATCTGCGTGTCAACGACGATTTCGGTCGGAGGACAGTCGAGGATGATGTAGTCGAAGTCATTGCGGGCCTGCTCCACGAGCTCGCCGAGGCGGCCGTTTTCAAGCAGCTCGGCGGGGTTCGGCGGCGTGGGTCCGAGCGGGAGCACCTTGACGTTGCCCTTATCGTTGGCATTGACGAGGAGCGACTTCCAGTCATCGGTCTCTCCGGTCAGGAAGTTGACGATACCCTTCTTGGGAGAGTTGACGTATGTCGAGAGCGAGGCGTGACGCAGGTCGCAGTCAATCATGAGCACGCGCTGGTCCTTGAGGCCGAAGCTCAGGCCGAGGTTGAAGGCGATGAAGGACTTGCCGCTGCCGGGGTTGAACGAGGTGAGCATGATGACCTTGCAACCCTTGTCCTTTCCGAACATGAACTCGAGGTTGGACCTCACTACGCGGAACGCCTCGTTTGAGACGTCGCGTTTTCCGGGCTCGATGATTGCCTTAGGACGCTCGGCCATTTTCTTGTTGGCCTTCTTAGAGCGGAAGAGCTTGGCCACCTTGCTGTCTTTCTTACCGACAAACGGAATTTCACCGGCGAAGGGGATGGTGAGGTTGTCGAGGTCACGGCGAGAACGGACTTTGTTGTCGTTCATCGTGATGTAGTATACCAGCACGCCGGGGAAGGCGAGGCCCAGACAGAAGCAGGCGAAGAGGATGAATGCCTTCTTCGGCGCAACCGGTTTCAGTGAGCCGTACGGGGGCGTGATGATGCGCGTGTTGTCCGGAGAGAAGGTCTGGGACAGCTCGGTCTCCTCACGCTTCTGGAGAAGGAAAAGGTAGAGTTCCTCCATGACCTTCTGCTTGCGCTCAACCGAGAGGAGCTCGCGGGCCTGGGTGGGGAGCTCGCTGAACTTGGAGTCCTGGGCGTCTCGAGAGCTCTGGAAGTTCTTTATGGCAGACGTGAACGAGGCCTTGGCGGAGACCACAGACTTGTAGATGGCGTCACGCATGGTGGCTATCTGCTCGTCATACTGCTTTATGAGGGGGTTTGAGGCCGAGGTCTTCTGGAGCATGCCGTCGCGGGCGATGACCAGCGCGTTATACTCGCCTATCTCGTTGGCGAGGTTCAGGTGGTCGAACCCGAGGTTCATAGGCAGCACGTCGTTCTTGTGAGTGGGATTCTCGAGATAGTCGAGGAAGTACTGACAGAGGGCAATCTGGTTCTCGAGCATCAGCTTGTTCTCATCGGTCTTGGCGAGGCCTTCGAGATAGGCTTTTGAGGCCTGGTCGACGCTGGTCATGAGGTTGGCCGAGCGGAAGTCGGAGATATCGACATCGACCATGCTCAGCTCCCTTTCGAGGTCGGCGAGACGGTCGTCAATGAACTTGTTGGTCGCCACCGAAATCTTGTTCTTGTCGTTCATCCACTCCTGGTTGTAGACCATAACGACATCGTTGAGGACGTCGACGGCGCGCTCGATGCTGACATCCTTGATGGTCAGGTCGATGACATCCGCATCCTGGTCGGCCAGGTCACTGTTGAGTCGGTCGACGTATGTCTCGACCGTGGACTGGAATCCGGAACGGGTGATTCTCATCTCGAGTTCCTCGTCGAGCTTGCCGGTGAACTTGGCGCTCGGCTTGACAAAGATTTTTCCGAAGGGGGACTTTATGGGCTGGAATCCGAGTTTGCCGGTTATCTCATCGTCATATTTTATTTTCTCCTGGTCGACTTTCGTCTCGAAATCATAGAGCTTGAAGGTTCCGTCAGGCTTGAGGTCCATCTTGAACTTTCCGCCCTGCTCTACGGGCATGTCGGGGAATTCCACTTCTACGGGACATTTGGTTCCGTAAAGGGTTGTGGGATGGAACGTTCCCAACGCAGCGTAGTTGACAGTCAGCTTGAGGTTGTCGACAACCTGAGCCATCACGGCCGGCGAGGTCATGGCGATGAGTTCGTTGTTGACCTGAGTGTTGCCTCCGCCGAAACCGAAATTTGAGAAGGCCGACATCATGTCGAGTGCTCCCATGCCGCTGTCGCCTGACTTGACGAGCACGGACATCGTCCGGCTGTAGACAGGCTGCTGACGGAGAATGTAGAGGAAACCGATGCAGACGAAGATGATGACGGAGAATACAAACCATTGCCACTTGGCAAGACACGCCAACAGATACTCGGAGAGCTTGAACTCCTCCTCCTGAGTCTCGTTTGTGCGTTGATTTATCTTAGCGTCCATTTAAGTTATATAGCGAATGTCTTTACTTGAAAACGTGTTTGATGGGAGTGTTGCTTACTTGAAGATGAGCACGGCCACAGAGGTGAGCACCGAGGCGATGCTGACCCAGAGCGAGGCCGACAGCACCTGGTTGCCGTTGGCGATGGTAGAACGCTTGCGCATGGCGTTCGGCTCTACGTAGACGATGTCACCCTGTTCGAGATAGTATGCCGGCGACGTCACAAGATCTTTGCCCTTGGTGATGTCGAGGCCGTAGACCTCGAGTTTGCCGTCTTTCTCACGCAGGACCTTGATGTGTTCGCGGTCGGCGTTGATGGTGAGGTCACCGGCCAGTGAGACGGCCTCCAGGACCGTCAGTTTGTTGGTATTCATGTCATAGCGGCCGGGGGTAAGGACCTCGCCGAGGACGTTGACACCGAGGTTAAGGAACTCTACGATGACCGTGGGGTCCTGGGCGAGCTTACGACCCTCCAGTTCACCCTGTATGAAACCGGCCACCTGCTCGCGTGTCATTCCGGCCACTTTCAGTTTTCCGAGAACCGGCATGTCGATGGTGCCTTCGCCAGATACGGTATATGAGCTGAAGGTTTCAGCGTTGCCCATATAAGCCTTCAGCTGGCCTGAGCTTCCGGAGGACATGGTCGGCAGACCGCGGTTGTTGATCAGCCCGAGGTTGAAGAGGCGGTTCAGCTGGTCGTCCGAGGTGTAGACCATGATGCTCAACTTGTCGTCCGGCTTCACCTTGAAGGGAGTGCGGACAGCGACTTCCTGAATGACTCCGGGGTCAAACTCCTGAAAGTATGTCACGTTCTTGGGTGTCGAGCAGCTCGCCAGGGCCATGACACAGGCGGCTGCCCCACTCAGAAGGATATGTCTGAATATCTTTTTCATTTTCTCGTTGGAGGGTTAGGGTCTCGAAGTAGAGTATTATCTGTTCTCCGAAGCGAAGGCGAGCCGACTCTTCAGAGAAGATGTCTCGGTGTCGAGGTGAGGGGTCCGGGGGGACCGCCCACTCGTAGTGTTTGTCGAGGTGAGGGTCCGTGGGGGACGGCTCACTCGTAGAGCTTTCTACCCACACGGTCCTCGCGTTTCTTGATGGCCCGTGTAAGCAAAACATTGGCCAACGTCCATACGGCCACGTCAATGATCAGGATAAACGTCACCTGAACGAAGGGTGAGAGCAGGATGTTGACCGCCAGGAAGAATATAGCAAAAACCACAATCACGCCCAAGGCGCCGCGTTGGGAGTATCCCAGGGCGAGGAGCTTGTGGTGAATGTGGGTATTGTCAGGGAGGAAGGGATTCCGGTGCTGTCTGACGCGGTGGAGATAAACGCGGACAACATCGAAGGCCGGGATTACGAGGGGAGAATATGCCAGCACGAAGGGGCTGACGCCGTCGATGGTCATGCCTTCGGGAAGACCGCTCACGGCCAGGCCGAGGAAGGCCAGGATAAGGCCCGCCGTCAGCGAGCCGGTATCGCCCATGAAGATCTTGCGCCCCTTCTCTGCGCGCCCGAAGACATTGAAGTAGAAGAAGGCGCAGAGCGTGCCTATCATTCCGCAGGCGAGCATCGAGTAGAGATAACAGCCCGCTATGAAGAGGATGACGGCATAGAAGACCAGAGCGATGATACTCAGGGATGTGGCAAGGCCGTCAATACCGTCGATAAGGTTGAGGGCATTGACGACAAAGACAACGAGGAAGGCCGATAGTATCCACGAAATCACTGGGGGAAGCTCGCCTATCCAGAAGAGGCCGTCAAGGGTGGGGATGACCGTGTCTGAACAGACCACGATGACCGCGCTCAGAATCTGGACAACGAATTTTGTACGGTAAGGCACGCCCACAAGGTCATCGGCCATACCCGTGATATAGAGCAACATACCCGCACTGGCGAGGTATATCAGCGCAACGCCGTGCTCGCTGAGGTCATAAGACGAGGAGATGTCCCCGAGCGTGAACCCGACAGCAAGCACCAGACACACCGAGAACAGAGTCGAGGGGAAGAAGGCGATGCCGCCCAGGCGCGGGACAAACCCGTGGTGAATCTTCCTCTTGCTCTCCTCCGAGCTCTCGTCAAACAGCTTTCGGCGGTGGGCGACACGAAGAATCTGAGGGATCAGCAGACCACTCAGAAAAATCGCCAACGCGAGAGTTATTATATCTGATTCAATCCAGTATGACATTTGACCAGTTCACTCCGGGCCTGTCTTCCATATCTGCCCGGGAAGGCACAATCCGATTCCTTATCGCCTCTCAAAGCCATCTATCAACTTGCAGTCAATTAGATTATTAAGCCATAGAGCCGCAACATCTTCATCGGGTTCTCGCCTCCCGGCCAGCCGAGAGTGAGTATACTATAGGCCTACAAAGTTAACAATTTATTTTATTATGACCAACTTATCGGTCTTCAGTCGGGCCGCAGTTGGCCCCGCGGACGGTCTGAAGACCGTGAACCGCCCGGACTGCGGACGCCCCCGACAGCAGGTCGTTCTGTGTGCGGAGACACCCCCGACTGTCAGCCGTTCTGTTCGCGCAGACGGTCGAAGTAGAACTCCAGAAGATCGTGGGCCGCGGTGAAGGAACTCTGCTCGTTGTTGAGCACCCTGAGTTCTTTCTGCTCCAGAAGCGCCTTGACCTCGGGCATGCTGTAGAAGGAGGTCCGCAGTCGCTCGTCGATGGTCTCAAGCATCCAGTATTTGGCCTGGCGGTTGCGCTTCTCGGTGAAGAAGCCGGTCTTGTCGACATAGTCGAAATAGCGGTCTATCATATCCCAGACCTTGTCTATGTCCTTCTCGAAATATCCGCTGTAGGTCACCACCTCAGGACGCCACTTTGAGGGTGTGGGCGGAAAGAGGTGGAGGGCGTTGCGGAACTGGGCTGCGGCGAGTTTGGCACGCTCGACGTTGTCGCCGTCACATTTGTTGATGGCGATGCCGTCGGCCATCTCCATGATTCCGCGCTTGATGCCCTGAAGTTCGTCGCCGGTGCCGGCCAGCTGGATGAGCAGGAAGAAATCGACCATGGAGTGGACGGCGGTCTCGCTCTGGCCGACGCCTACGGTCTCGACGAAGATGCGGTCATACCCGGCGGCCTCGCAGAGGACGATGGTCTCGCGCGTCTTGCGCGCCACGCCGCCCAGTGAGCCGGCCGAGGGTGAAGGGCGGATAAAGGCATCTTTCTCGAGCGAGAGCTTCTCCATTCGGGTCTTGTCGCCCAATATAGAGCCGCGTGTGCGTTCTGAGCTGGGGTCTATGGCGAGCACGGCCAGTCGGTGACCCTGACGGAGGACATGGAGGCCGAAGACATCGATAGAGGTCGACTTTCCGGCACCCGGCACGCCGGTGATGCCGATTCGGCGCGAGTTGCCCGAGTAGGGAAGGCACTTTTCGATGACTTCCTGGGCTATGGCCTGGTGGGCGTCGCTGGTGCTCTCGACCAGTGTCACGGCGCGGCCAAGGACACTGACGTCACCTTTGAGGATACCCTCCACATATTCGCCCGGTGTCAGCTGACGGGGGCGCGGACGGCGTATGGTGCGGTAAGGATTCACGGTCGGCTGAGAGGTCACACCGCTGTTGACCTGAAGTCCGATATAACGTTCATCGTTTTCGGGATGATCCATTATTGAAGTATTAGGTATGAGTTATGAGTTTCTGAGTTTCCTACTTAAGCGTCGCTTGCAGGCGGATTTGACCCATGTCGGAGAATGTGCCGTCGGCGTCCGTACAGAGGTCTATGTCGTAGACGTGCTCTCCGGGGGCCGGATCGCGTCTGGTGTTCAGGTAGATGCCTATCACTCCAGTCGCTCCCGGCTCGAGCACCGCGGGCTCTATGGCCATCGTTATGGCCTCGGAGTCTGAGTTGACCGTCGGGCGCACCGGGTGGTCGAGGGGGTTGTAGAGCGTGACGAAGTAGTTGCGGCTCTCTCCGCTGACAAGCTCCCCGCCGTCTATGACCTTGGTCGACATGTGGAGGTCTCCGATTGAGTCGGGGAAGTTGGCGGCTATGGTTCGGCGCGAGGCCATGACCTTACCCTTTATGCGGATGACGTGCATCTTATTGTCCTGGCCGACAAACACTTTTACGTGTTTGTCAAAATTGCCGGGACGGCGGTCGGGATCGTAGGTGAATGAAACGACAGTCGAGTCACCCTCCTCTATCATCCCTTCGGCAAACGAGGCTCCGGTGCAGCCGCAAGTCGTGCGCACGTTGCGTATGTAGGTCGGGCCCGGGCCGAGGTTGACCATCGTCACGCGTCCCGTGACGGGGCCCTCTTCTTCGTGGATGACACCGAAATCGTAGTCCATCGACGAGAAGCTCACCTCGGCGTCCGCATGATTGACCGTCAGTGCCGCCGCGAGCACGAGCCACAGGTGAAGGCAGGACCTCAAAATGCTGAATTTCATTTTTTGCACACTATCTTTGGTGTTTACTTACCGGAAGTTGATTAGCGTCTACTTACGGGGAATGACTCGTGTTTACTTACCGGGGGTTTCACGTGTTTACTTTCCCGGTGCAACTATCCCTCTGATTTTGAGGCGCGTCTTCTTAGGCGAGCCGTTGGTCTTGATGGTCACCGTCTTCTCGAACGAGCCGGGACGTCCCAGGGGGTTGTATGTCACCTTGACCTTCTGTTTTTTTCCGGGGGCTACGGGCGATTTGGGATATTCCGGACGGGTGCAGCCGCACTCGGCTGTGGCGTCGAGGATGACCAGATTGCCGTTTCCGGCATTGATGAACTCGAATTCATGGCTGACCCCGCCTTTGTTCTCGGGTATGGTCCCGAAGTCCCAGACAGTCTCGGTGAAGGCGATTTTTGCCTGCCCCTGGTCTGATGACTTCTTCTTGGCGAAGATGCTCACCGGGACAATGAGGGCCAACAGCAGTATGATGAGTGATTTCTTCATTTCGACAGTTTCTTTTCCAAAATAACGTTAAAGACTCCTCCTTTCATATTTTGGCGGCCTAATTTTCCGTCAAAAATTTGCATGGAACTTTGGCACGAGCAGAAAAGGCAGTGCCTGTCAGAATGCAGGGTCGCAGCCTGAAACGATGTGTGCGTAAAAACAACGGGGACACATAAAAAAGGAAATCCGCATCGACTGAGTTGTCAATACGGATTCCCTTTCCATACGTCGGGGTGAAAGGATTCGAACCTTCGACCCCCTGCTCCCAAAGCAGGTGCGCTAACCGGACTGCGCTACGCCCCGATTTTGTCCGACAAAGTTAATAAAAACTTCGCTTTTATCCAAATTGATGTGGCACAACTTTTCATCAACGCGTTTGAAGTGACCCAACCGGGGTCTTCGATGACACCGTCCAGTTCTGACTAATCTTTTAAGAAAGTGTCTTGACTATACGTTCACAGGCCAGGCCGTCGCCGTAGGGGTTGACCGCCTTGGACATGGCGTCGTAACATTGGGCGTCGTCGAGCAGTGAGGAGACTTCGTTGACGATTTTGTCGAAGTCGGTGCCTACCAGCTTGACAGTGCCGGCATCGAGGGCTTCGGGACGCTCGGTGGTGTCGCGCATGACGAGGACCGGTTTTCCGAGTCCGGGCGCCTCCTCCTGGATACCGCCGCTGTCAGTGAGCACGATGTCCGCTTTCTCCATGAGGTATACGAACGAGAGGTACTCCAACGGCTCGATGAAGAACATGTTGGCGGGCCACTGTTCGCGCTCTCCGAAGACTTCGTGGATAGGCTTGCGCACGTTCGGGTTGAGGTGCATCGGATAGACAAAGTCCACTTCGGGATATTTCTCGGCCAGTGTCTTGATGGCCTTGCACATGGAGATGAAGCCTTCGCCGAAGTTCTCGCGGCGGTGACCGGTGATGAGCACGAGCCGTCTGTCGCCGTCAAGACGCTTCACGTCATATCCAGCCTCGGCGAGTATGCCGCTGAGCTCGGAGTCGAGCGAGGCGGAGTTCTTTATTTTATCCACGACACTGTAGAGGGCGTCGATGACCGTGTTGCCGGTGACCGTAATCTTTTCCTCGCCTACATTCTCTTCGATGAGGTTCTTGCGGCTCAGCGGAGTCGGGGCGAAGTGATACTGGGCTATGCGGCCCGTTATCTGACGGTTCATCTCTTCGGGCCAGGGCGACAGGATGTTGTGGGTGCGCAACCCGGCCTCTACATGGCCCACGGGAATCTGCTGGTAGAAGGCTGCCAGGGCGGCTGCCGTCGAGGTGGTCGTGTCGCCGTGAACCAGCACGAGGTCCGGCTGGGACTCCTTCAGGACGTCGCGCATGCCGAGAAGCACCCTCGAGGTAACGTCATAGAGGTCCTGACCCTGCTTCATGATGTTGAGGTCGTAGTCCGGAGTGATTTCGAAGAGGTTGAGGACCTGATCGAGCATCTCGCGATGCTGTCCCGTCACACAGACGACCGTCTCAAACTTATCGGGATGTTCCTGAAATTTCTTCACCAGCGGGGCCATTTTTATAGCCTCCGGCCGAGTCCCGAAGACGAGCATTATTTTTCTCATATTCTTAGTTTTTTATTCATATTCCCTAACCGCGATATCAATTGAGTTTCCTGTTGTCCCGGGAAAACAGAGAGACACAGAGAGAGAGAGAAGATAAGAGAGGAAGATAAGAGAGAGAGAAGGGGAAGAGGGAGAGGAGATAGTAGAAGAGTAGAGTGAAATTAAAAGGCAAAATGGGGGAGCCTAAAACGCTCTCGACCGCGCCATGGTGCTTGTCAGAAGCTGACAGACGAATCGAATCCCGGATTCTGGAACAGTGTTATATTGGATTTCAACTCTTCGGGTGATTTATCCCACCACTTCAGTTCGAGCAGTCTCCGGATCACATCGTCATTGAACCGGTATTTAATGATTTTGGCAGGCACACCTCCGACAATCGCATAAGGCGGGACATCCTTTGTGACGACGGCTCCAGCGGCGATGACCGCGCCATCACCCACATGGACACCGCCGAGGATCATCGCACGCGCTCCTATCCACACGTCGTTACCGATGACTGTCTCCTTGAACTCCTCGAAGAACTCGTTCTCCCCTTTCACCCAGCTGTGGCCCGTCGCGTTCCTCGGCGAGAAGAAGACCGGAGATGTCGACATGAAGTTCAGAGGATGAAGGGCGAGGCCGATGGAGGCGTCGGCGGCTATCGAACAGAACTTTCCTATCCGCGCATGTGTGATGTCCGTCCCGGGAGCAATGTAGGTATAGGCTCCAACAGTCGAGTGGTCAATCTTCACGAAGCGGTATATCTTGGCCTTGTCCGAGACTTCGGAATCCTCCACACGGCTGAGGGAGGATATGGCGGGATTGAACAGGTTCCGGAATATGTTGAGTATAAAAAGAAGGTATCTTTTCATAGTTAAATCAGTATTGTTAGTTAAGCCCCTTTTGTCCCCTTCCACTTATTGATAACGTCTGTTTATCGATAATGTCTATAGACCGGTGAGGCGGAGGGGGGGCCTAAGTTAGCGACAGAGGGAAAACCTCACCCCTTCGAAACACTTCGGCCGAGGCGCTGTCTCGGGATTTTGAGAAGGACATAGTTGACGACGGCCATCAGCAGGAAGGAGAGCGTCGAAATCCAGCATCCTCCGGCGTAGCTGAAGTGGGCAGTGGCCCACGGCATCAACAATACTACGGCAACGCTGGCCACCACATTGGTGATGAGGTAGGAGTTCGGCCGGCCTGTGGCTATCGAGAAGTTGTTGATGATGTAGTAGATTCCGCGCGTCATGGTGCCGACAGCTATTATCTGGGCGTACGGTGTCGCGCCGTTATAGCGGCCGTAGGTCAATATCTTGATGACGAAGGGGGCAACAATGATGAAGGAGAGCACGACCACCGCGATGAGTCCCAACTGGAGGACGGTGTAGCCGGCGAACCTCCGCCACTGCTTCTTGATGGTCGACTCGTAAAGCTCCGGCTGGAACGTGCTTCCGATGGCCGACGAGAACACGGTCAGATAGGTGCCGATGGAGTTGCCGACAACATAGAGACTGTATGTATCGGTGTCACCGAGACTTTCGAGGAAAGTCGTGATATAGCCTGTAGTGAAATATCCTAACATGGCCCCGATGGTCAGAGGCATGCAGAAGCGGAAAATCTTGAAATAGGGTTTCACCGGCGTCTTTATCTTCAGTGCCTTGCGCATCCTGAAAAGCAGGTAGAAGAAGATGGAGGCGTTGGCAAGCAGTGTGCCAAGCAGTTTTCCGAATGCACCCCATTTTATCCACACCACCAACAGCAGGGCCATGAACACCGTCATCACCCCGTTGGCCATGGAGAGCACGAAGAAGGATTTCGCCTTTCTCGAAATCTTATATTGCGCCAGCTGAAGGTTCAGCAGCCCCGTGAAGGGGACGGCGAAGACGGCCAGGAAAAGGTAGGGAGAGATCGGCAGCGAGAAGTCCTTGGTGAAGTACTTGACATATATCCAGATACCGCCGAAGCATATCACCGACACGGTACCGGAGAAGACTATCAGAGCCTTGGCGAGCATGGCGAAGAGCCGCAGCCGCCCCTCCTCGTCGAGCCTGAAATACTGCTGAAGGAAATAGTGGATGAGATAAAACTGGATTATAGGGCTTATCAGCGAGGTGAACGAGGTATAGTAACCCGTGATGGCATACTGGTCAGGGGCCATGTTCTTCGCTATCCACGGATTCACGAAGAGGTTTAGGAGCATCGGGATCAACGTCGCTCCGAAATATATACCTAAGTTCTTGAAGTGGCCGAGAAGTTTCGCCTTATCCATCTGCCCGGGGACTTAATCCTTTTTAGGGTCGCCGCCCTCCGCGTTGACCGTTTTGACAAACTCCCTGGCACGGCTGACAAGGTCAGCGGCCAGAGGCTTGTATGCCTCCTTGTTTTCAAATCCCCCCTTGAGGCCGATCTTTCCGGGCACCTCACAGCTGACCTTGTTCCCTTCAATCTCGATGGTGTTGAAGAGCTGAACCAGTCCGTCGAGGCGGCAGTTGTTCACCCACGAGTTGTTCTTGTCATAGAGGAAGAGCACCGGGACGCCCATCGCCAGGCAGGGGAGCGCGCAGTGTATGCGCGTGGTGACCACGAAGCGGGCCTTGCGGTACTTGTTGAGGAGCTCGTCGGCATAAGCGAACTTTGCGTCTTCAGACTCGAAGGTGTCCTCGAGCATCTGCTCGACATAGTTGGCCTTGAGGAAGACCTCGTCGTCGAAGATAGGGCTGTATGTGGTGTACAGCGCAGCCACGCTCTTGAGCGAGGTCGCCACACCGCTTTCTTTCTGACGGTCGCGTATCTTGCGCAGCAGACCCCCCTTGAACACGAGGTTCTTCAGACACTTCAAGGCGAAGCCGGGGGTGTTCGGAAGATGCGCGTTGAGGTCAGTGATATATATCTCGTCACCGACTTCATCGCGCTTATAGGTCTCGCCCAACGTCAGGGTCAGGCATCCCGAGAAGTAGGCGTCGACGCCGAGTTTCTTCAGGTTCTCTTCTGTATAGTGGTCGCGGCAGCCGATGGGCTGGTGACGTTTGAAATACTCGATGTTCTCAGGCGAGAGAAGCTCCTTCTCGGCCAGCTTGTTGAGGTGCAGGGCCACGAACAGCGGGTGGATCTTATCCGAAGGAGGCCAGTGGGTCGGTTCGTGCATGTACCACCCGTTGGCTATCAACGCGATGTCTTCAGTGCGCGGAGAGTCCATCCGCTCGCGGTCTACATATTCATCGACACGCGGAAGGAACTGCCGCGCGGCTATGCTCTGGACATAGTCGCCGATATTGAACCGGTTTCTGAGGTGAGGGGGATATATGAGGACACCGTTCTTCATTATGATGACATGATGATGATGACAAGTTTAGTTATACTTGACAAGTTTAGTTATTACCTGAGGAGTCAAACCTCTTACAAAATTAATATTAAATATCTATCCGAGCAAATTTTGGCTGCAAGAAAAGATTTTCTTATATTTGCATCATGGAACAACCCAAGACACAATCCGAGTCTAAACTCAAGGTATTATGGATATCGCCGGTGATGACCGGCGAGGGCAAAAGTCTTTTCGGACTGACCGAGTCACCCACGCGCGGCTGGACGCAGCATCTGTGGGACAAGCTCATCGCCTCGGGCGAGGTGGAGCTGGCCGTGGCCGTTCATCTCTCTGACGAGGAGACCGGCATCAAGAAGGGCTCTGACGGGGCCCTCTACATCTCGCTGCCCAAGTCGCGTGACCGAGCCCGCACCGAGGAGCTGTACCGAGAGCTCAAGGAACAATTCAACCCCGACGTCATCCATATCCACGGGACGGAATACTGTCATGGGAAAGAATGGGTCGACACGTACGGGGCCGACAACGTGGTGGCCTCTATCCAGGGTCTCGTCTCAGCCTATACCCGATACTATCTCGGCGGCATACCGCTGAAGGACTTCCCGCTGACCTTCCGCGACGCCATCATGCGCCAGCCCATGAAGCGCCAGTATGAGGAGTTCGCCGCACGCGGCGAGCAGGAGAAGAAGTTCATCGCACAGCTCAGGCATGTCATAGGCCGCACGGAGTGGGACCGCGACCACACCAAGGCCATCAACCCCGACATCACCTACCACTATGGCGGCGAGACGTTGCGCGCCCCGTTCTACCAGCACAAATGGGACTACTCCAAGTGTGAGCCCCACACCATTTTCCTCTCCCAGGGCTACTACCCCATCAAGGGGCTCCACAAGGTCATCGAGGCACTCCCCATCGTCATGCGCGAGTTCCCCGACGTGAAGGTCCGCCTGTCGGGCTACACCCCCTTCGGGACCACACGTCTGCGCCGCGGAGGATACGGAGCCTATCTCATCAAGCTCATGGAACGTCTCGGCGTGACCGACCGCATAGAATATCTCGGGTCCCTGGACGCCGAGAAGATGTGTGGGGAGTTCCTGCGCGCCAACCTCTTCATCATCCCCTCATCTATCGAGAACTCCCCCAACTCGCTCGGCGAGGCGCGTATGCTGGAGATGCCGTTCCTCGCCTCTTATTGCGGCGGGTCGCCAGACCTCTGTGCGGATGTCCCGGAGGCCCTCTACCGCTTCGAGGAGACCGAGATGCTGGCCGCAAAGATAATGGATATCTTCCGCCGGGGTGCCGACTTCAAGCCGGCTCCGGCCCCCTACCGGTTCTATGACCCGGAGAAGAACGTCAGAGACCTTATCGGCACCTATCACCGGGTCGCCGAAGCCTCCCGGCGATAAAAACCGCCTCCGGTTTGTTATTCTTATTATACTCCCTCCCCCAACCCTATCTTATACTCCCTCCCCCAACTTAATCTGTACCCCATGGCAAACAAACTCGTCGAAATGATATCCGCACAGGCGGAAAAATATGGTGAGCGCGAGGCGTATCGCTTCTGCTGGCGAAAGGAGGGGGAATGGCTCCCGACTTCCTGGACGGAATTCGCCACCCAGATAGAGACGGCCGCCAAGGCCCTCCATCAGCTCGGCCTGCTCGAAAAAGACAACATAGCCATCTGCTCGCCCAACACCCCGCAGATACTCATCACAGAGTTCGGAGCGTTCAAGAACCGTATCGCCGTCATCCCGCTCTATGCCAACTCGTCTCAGTCACAGTTCGACTTCATCGTCTCCAACGGCGGGGCGAGCGTCATCTTTGTCGGCGACAAGTACCAGTATCCGCTGGCCTACGACTATTGGAAGCGCAATCCCAAGGCGGTCAAGAAGATAGTCATCTTCAAGAACTCCGGACTCGAGATAGAGAAGGACGATACGGTCTCGATACTCTGGGACGATTTTGTGCGCCTCGGCATCAACGCGCCCGAGGAGGTCTCTGCCGACATCGCGGCGCGCTCGGAGCGCGGACTGCCTGAAGACATAGCGACCCTCATCTACACGTCGGGCACGACCGGAGAGCCGAAGGGCGTGGCCATCACCCACTCCAACTATGACGCCACCATGCGGGCCCACCTGGAGCTGTTGTCGATGGTCTCTGACCGCGACCTCTCCATGGCCTTCCTCCCCATGAGTCACATCCTCGAAAAGGCCTGGTGCTTCTTCTGCCTTACGCGCGGAATACGCATCGCCGTCAACTATGACCCGCGCGTCATCCAGGACACCATCCAGGAGGTTAAGCCCAACATCATGTGCTGCGTCCCGCGCTTCTGGGAGAAGGTCTATGCAGCCGTCAAGGAAAAGATACGCTCGATGAACAGCCTCGAACGCCTCGCGGTCAAGCGCGCCATCGTCGTCGGCCATGCCCGCAACATCAACTTCGTGCGCCAGGGCATCAAGCCCCCGGCATGGCTGGAACGCGAATACAACTTCTGGGACAAGAAGATTTTCATGAAGCTCAAACATGCCATCGGCATCCCCGACCCGAACATCTTCCCGACCGCGGGTGCGCCGCTCTCAGACCGTATCTGTGACTTCATGCGCTCCGTGGGTATCGAGGTCATCATCGGCTACGGCCTCTCGGAGACCACTGCCACGGTCACCTGTTTCCCCACCGTGGGTTATCAGATAGGTACCGTCGGCAAGCCGCTGTCGTGTGTGGAGGTGATGATAGACAAGGAGCACGACAACGAGATTCTCGTGCGAGGCGCCACCGTCACCCCGGGCTACTACAAGAATCCGGAGGCCAACGAGAAGGCCTTCACCGCCGACGGCTGGTTCCGCACGGGCGACGCCGGATATTTCACCGAGGAGGGCTCGCTCGTCTTGACCGAGCGCGTGAAGGACCTCTTCAAGACCGCAAACGGAAAGTATATCGCACCCCAGATGCTTGAGAGCCGCCTGGCCGAGAACAAGTATATCGACGAGGTGGCCGTCATCGGCGACGAGCGCAAGTATGTGACGGCGCTTGTGGTCCCCAACCTCTCGCAGCTCAGGAAGTGGGCCGAGAAACGCGGAATCGATTATTCCGACACTCCGACCCTGCTGAAGAACCCGAGGACAATCGTCTTCATGATGAAGGAGATAGACTCCGTCCAGAAGGATCTTGCCGACTATGAGAAAATCAAAAAGATAACCCTGCTCCCAAACCACTTCTCCATCTCGAACGGCGAGGTGACAAACACCATGAAGGTGCGCCGCAAGGTTGTGGCCCAACGCTATGCCAAGGAGATAGAGTCGATGTACCCGAAGGAGTAAGTCATGCAGAGTCAGGAAGTTGAAAGACATATCGTTTCGGACAGGGCCTCGATACTGGAGGCTTTGGAGGTGCTCAATGCGCTGTCGGGAGGTTTGATGACGCTCGCCGTGGTCGACGACTCGGGCCGCTTCGCCGGCACGGTGACCGACGGCGACATCCGCCGCGCATTGCTCAAGGGGGCCTCTCTCGGTGACTCCATACTCAAGGCGACCTTCACGGCCAGCACGGTGCTGACTCCGGCCCAAAACCCGTATACCGTCGTTGCGCAGGCCCGTGAACGCGGAGTCAAGCTCCTCCCCCGCCTCGACGCCGAAGGCCGTCTCGACGGCATCATCGACCTCCGCTCCCGTCTCGCCATCCTCCCTATCGAGGGGGTGCTCATGGCCGGAGGCAAGGGTGAGCGCCTGCGCCCGGCGACCCTGACCACTCCCAAACCGCTGCTCAAAATCGGGGAGCGCCCCATCATAGACTATAACATCGACATGCTCCGCAGCTACGGCATAGACCGCATCTGCGTCTCTGTCAACTACCTGAAGGAGCAGCTCATCGCCCACTTCGCCGACCCCCGGTTCGAGGGGAAGGTCGAATGTGTCGAGGAGCCTTGCCGGTTGGGGACCATGGGTTCCCTGGCCTACTGCCGGCCGTTCAGTCAGCCGGATGTGCTGGTGATGAACTCGGACCTGCTCACCGACCTCGACATCGAGCGCATGTTCCTTCACCACAAACAGTCGGGGGCCGACATCACCATGGCCGTCATATCGTATCCCGTCTCCATACCCTTCGCCATCATCAACACCGACGGCGACCGGGTGACGGGTCTGAGCGAGAAGCCGACCTTCAACAATTTGGCCAACGCAGGCGTTTATCTGATGACCCGCGAGGTGGCCGACTCCATTGTCAAAGGCGAGTATCTGGATGCGCCGGATCTTGTCGAACGGGTGATAGCCGACGGCGGGAAAGTCAGCTGGTACCGGATAGAGGGGACGTGGATAGACATCGGCTCCCCGGACGATTTCCGGTATGCCAACGACCTTATGAAACTCCGCAACAGCCGGAGATGACACTGGCAGCGGCGGATGTAATGTAATACTTGAAAAACATGGCAGACTCGAATTTTATTGATTACGTAAAGATACTGTGCCGCTCCGGCAAGGGGGGCGCAGGCAGCCGTCATTTCCACCGCGCAAAGTATGTTCCCAAGGGTGGTCCCGACGGGGGCGACGGAGGTCGCGGCGGCCATATCATCCTGCGCGGAAACCGCCACAAATGGACCCTTCTCGACCTGCGCTATCAGCGCCACATCTTCGCCACCGACGGCCAGTCGGGAAGCGAGGGGCGCTCGTCGGGCAAGGATGGAGAGGACCGCATCATCGAAGTGCCGATAGGCACCACGGTCTTCGACGCCGAGACGGGACAGTTCCTGGCCGAAGTGACCGAAGACGGTCAGGAGATAAAGCTGCTCCGCGGCGGAAAGGGAGGTCTCGGAAACTGGCATTTCGCCACATCGACCAACCGTGCGCCCCGTTACGCCCAGCCGGGCCAGCCGGCCATCGAGAAGGCGGTCGTGCTCGAGCTCAAACTGCTCGGTGACGTCGGCCTCGTGGGGTTCCCCAACGCGGGCAAATCAACCCTCCTCTCGGCAGTTTCGGCCGCCAAGCCCAAAATCGCCGACTATCCCTTCACCACCATGGAGCCTCAGCTCGGTATCGTCTCCTATCGAGGCGACAAGTCTTTCGTCATGGCCGACATCCCGGGCATCATCGAGGGTGCCTCGGAGGGCAAGGGTCTCGGGCTGCGTTTCCTCAGGCACATAGAGCGCAACGCCGTGCTGCTCTTCATGGTCCCGGCCGACTCTGACGACATCAAGAGGGACTACGAGATACTGCTCAAAGAGGTGCGCGAGTTCAACCCCGAACTGGCCGACAAGAGCCGCGTGCTGGCCATATCGAAGTCGGACATGCTCGATGACGAACTGCGTGACGAGATACAGAAGGAACTCCCCGAGGGTGTGCAGACCGTCTTCATCTCGGCTGTCACCGGACAGGGCATCACCGAATTGAAGGACCTCTTGTGGCGCGAGATAAACTCTGACGAGAACAAGGTCAAGCAGACCATCACCCACCGTCCGCTCGACCCGCGCCACCGCGTCGAGGAGGAGGATGAGTTCATCTTCGCCCAGGAAGAACCGGACGATGAAGATTGGATGCCGTCGACCGACGAGGAGTGGGAAGACGAGTTCTGGGACGAGGAGACCTCCGTAAACGATTGAGCATCATGGAAGGGCCGTTACAACTCAATGTCAAGGAGATAATCCGCAGCCGGCTGCCGGAGTCCAAGCGGCGGTTGATTCCCGATTTCGCGCTCACTGCGATTGAAAAGCTGCTGAAACAGGATGACCTGAACGATATCCTCCGCTACTGCCATCCCCACGAGGGCTCGGCCTTCACCGAGAAGGTCATAGAGTATCTTGACCTCCATGTGGAGGTCGAAGGACTCGACCGCCTGAAGCGCGGGGGACGGTATGTCTTCGCTTCCAACCACCCCCTCGGAGGACTGGACGGCATAACGCTGGTCGACGTATTGGGAAAGAAGTTCGGAGACGAGAACATTCGTTTCCTTGTAAACGACATGCTGCTCAACGTCACTCCGTTGAAGAATGTCTTTCTCCCCATCAACAAATACGGGGCACAGGGGCGCCTCGCGGCCAAAGCCATCAACGAGGCATACGACTCTGACAAGGAGATAGTGGTGTTTCCCGCCGGACTGGTATCGCGCAAGCTCGACTCCGGGAAGATTCAGGACCTGACGTGGCAGAAGGCCTTTGTGGCCAAGGCCATGGAGTATGACCGCCAGATAGTTCCGGTCCATTTCGAGGCCCTCAACCGCCGCCGCTTCTACAACATAGCCCGGTGGAGGAAGAAGATGGGCATCAAGGTCAACTTCGAGCAGGTGCTTCTGCCCGGAGAGGTGATAGCCTCGCGCGGAGCGCATTTCCGCATAAAGTTCGGCCGACCCATCACCTCCGAGTGGATGCGCGAGAAGATTGCGGCCGGCGAGAACCCCTCGACCATCGCCGCCGCCATCCGCAAGATAGTCTACGCCCTCTGACCCCGTGTCATCCCGGGGACGGAATCCTCCCTCGTCCTCTCCCCCACAGAGTCAGATACTGTTTTTTCCCTCGAAAGATATTCTGCACTGAAAGATATTTTATACTGAACGACATTCGGTTTCACTTCCGAATGTCGATTTTTTTTCGTAACTTTGCATGATTGTAAGCCCTCGGCCCACCCGGCCGGGACGACACGGTATAGAAGATAAAATGGAAAACGAAGATATAAAGACTCAAGAAGCCGAAAAGGCTTATGTAGCAGATAATATCCAGGTCCTCGAGGGCCTGGAGGCCGTGCGCAAACGTCCGGCAATGTATATCGGCGACATCTCCGGCAGAGGCCTGCACCATCTGGTCTATGAGGTCGTCGACAACTCTATCGACGAGGCTCTCGCGGGCTATGCCAAAAACATCGAGGTCACAATCCTCGAAGACAACTCCATCAAGGTTGTCGACGACGGCCGAGGCATCCCCGTCGACATGCACGAGAAACTCCACAAGCCGGCCTTGGAGGTGGTGCTGACCGTGCTCCACGCCGGCGGTAAGTTCGACAAGGGCTCATATAAGGTATCCGGCGGTCTTCACGGCGTCGGCGTCAGCTGCGTGAACGCACTGTCGGACTATCTGCGCGCCGAAATCCACCGTGACGGCAAGGTGTACGCGCAGGAATACGCATACGGCAAACCGACCTGCGACCTGACCGTCGTCGGCGAGAGCGACCACACCGGCACCACCATCATCTTCCACCCCGACTCGTCGATTTTCACCGAAACGGTATATAATTTCGAAACACTGGCCAACCGACTGCGCGACCTGGCCTATCTGAACGCCGGCATCTCGCTGACGCTCACTGACATGCGCAACCTTGACGACAAGGGCAACCCCCACACCGAACACTATCAGTCTAAGGAGGGCCTCAAGGAGTTCGTCAAGTATATCGACACCGGAAAGACACCCCTCATTGAGGACATCATCCACATCAACACCGAGAAGAAGGGTGTGCCGGTAGAGGTGGCGATGACCTACAACACAGACTTCCGCGAGAATGTCTACTCGTATGTCA
>CAZUAK010000012.1:0-29318 GCA_964618395.1 uncultured Sangeribacter sp. | reverse complement strand
TCAACAAGCTCAAGACCGACCGCAACGCCACCATCGTCATCACCCACTATCAGCGCCTGCTCGACTATATCAAGCCGCAGTTCATCCATATCCTCTACAAGGGGCGCATCGTCAAGACCGGCGGTCCGGAGCTTGCACTCGAGCTCGAGGAACGCGGCTATGACTGGATAAAGGAACAGGTAGACGCCGAAGAGAACAGACACAACGATAACAAGGAGGAGTGATGGCTGACAACGCTTTGAAACAATACATAGACGTCTATGAGGCGCACACCGCCCTGATAGACTCGCACAGCGCACCGGTGATGAACAGCGTGCGCCCGGCGGCCTGCGCGGCGCTCAAGGAGTGTCGCCTGCCGGCCAAGGGGAGCGAGAACTACGAGCACACCGACCTCAGCGCGATGCTGAGCCCCGACTACGGCCTCAACCTGGCGCGCATCCCCATTTCGGTCAATCCCCTCGAGGCCTTCCGCTGCGGGGTGCCGTCACTGTCGACGGCCCTGTTCATGCTTCTCAACGACTCTTTCGCCGCCACTCGCGCGGGACGCGAGGCGCTGCCCGAAGGGGTGGAGATGCGCTCGCTGCCCGACTTCTGCCGTCGTCACCCGGAGATTGCCGAACGGTATTATGCCAAGGCTGCCTCTCTTTCCAACCCCATCGTGGCCCTCAACACCATGCTGGCCCAGGACGGCGTCGCCCTCTATGTCCCCAAGGGGGTGAAGGTCGAGAAGACCATCCAGCTGGTCAACGTCATCAACAACGGCCTGCCGCTGATGGCGGTGCGCCGCGTGCTGGTCATCCTCGAGGAGGAGGCGGAGGCGAAGGTGCTCGTCTGTGACCACACCCAGAACCGCGACCTCGACTTCTGCGCACTCGGCGTGGTCGAGATTTTCGCCGGACGCAACAGCCGATTCGACTGGTATGACCTCGAGGAGTCCTCACAGAAGACCTCGCGCCTCAACGCAATCTACGCCCGCCTCGACGAGGGGGCGAACGTGCTGGTTGACGGCATCACGCTCTTCAACGGCCGGACCCGAAACGAGTATTTCGGAGACTTCACCGCGCCTCACGGCGAGCTCCACTTCTACGGCATGGGCATCGAGGACGAGCAGCGTCGGCTGGAGACCTACAGCCACGTGAACCACTCCGCGCCCGACTGTCACACCAACGAGCTGTTCAAGTATGTGGTCGACGACGAAGCCATAGGCTCATTCACGGGGCGCATCTACGTGGCTCACGGAGCCTCGGGCACCGAGGCTTATCAGGCCAACCGCAACATCGTCGGCTCTCCGACGGCCCGGATGTACTCGAAGCCGCAATTGGAGATATATAACGACGACGTGAAGTGCAGCCACGGCTGCGCGGTGGGCCAGCTCGACGAGATGCAGATTTTCTATATGCGCTCCCGCGGCATAGACGAGGCGACGGCGCGCCTGCTGCTGAAGCAGGCCTTCATGGCCGACGTCATCAACGCCGTGCGCCTGCCGGAGCTCCATGACCGTCTGCTGACCCTGGTGGAGCGTCGCTTCGCCGGCGAGAAGATGAGCTGTGAGACCTGCCAGGGTAGCTGTCACCCCCATGAGTGAGGACCCGGTTTCTGTAAACCGGGGTCTGAGGTTTACCCCATAAGAATCAAGGATTTAAATTTTTGAGAAAATGGACATTGAAAAGATTCGCAGCGAGTTTCCGGGCCTGAAGCGGTCCGTGAACGGCCGGCCACTGATATATCTGGACAACACGGCGACGTCACAGACCCCGGAGAGGGTCGTGCGCGACATCGCCGACATGTATGAGAACCACAAGGCCAACGTTCACCGCGGGGTGCACACTATCTCGCAGGAGGCCACAGACCGCCAGGAGGCGACGCGCCGCCGCGTCCGCGATTATGTCAACGCCGAATCTGAAGAGGAGATAATCTTTACGCGCGGAACGACCGAGGCCATTAACCTCGTGGCCTCCTCGTTCGGCGACTCCCTCCAGGAGGGGGGCGAGATCATCCTCACCGTGATGGAACACCATGCCAACATTGTCCCCTGGCAGCTGCTGGCCAAGCGGCGCAACCTCTCGATAAAGGTCGTCGACATCGACTCCAAGGGGGTGCTCAACCAGGCGCAATACCGCTCTCTGTTCAGCGAGAAGACCTGCATGGCGGCCTTCTGTCATGTCAGCAATGTCCTGGGTACGATAAACCCGGTCAAGGAGATGACGGCCATCGCCCACCATCACGGTGTGCCGGTGCTCATCGACGGCGCCCAGGCGTCTCCCCACCTGAAGATAGACGTGCGCGACCTTGACTGTGACTTCTATGCCTTCTCGGCCCACAAGATGTATGGCCCGGCGGGAATCGGTGTCCTCTACGGACGCCGGTCGCTGCTTGAGGCCATGCCTCCCTATCAGGGGGGCGGCGAGATGATAAAGCACGTCAGCTTCTCGGGCACGACTTTTGCCGACCTTCCCTTCAAGTTCGAGGCGGGAACGCCGGACTTTGTCGGCATCGCCGCCTTCGCCTCGGCCCTCGATTTTATCGAAGAGTACGGCCTCGACAACATCGAGGCGCATGAGGAGCATCTTCTCAAACACGCCACGTGCCTCATGTCGCAAATCCCGGGGATGAAGATATATGGCGAAGCCCCTGAGAAGAGCGCGGTGATTTCTTTCCTTGTCGACGACATCCACCCCTATGACATGGGTATGCTGCTCGACAAGCTCGGGGTGGCGGTGCGCACGGGCCACCATTGCGCCCAGCCGCTGATGGAGCGTCTCGGAATCCCGGGGACGGTGCGTGCGTCGTTTGCGGCCTACAACACCGAGGCTGAGGTCGACGCCTTCATCGACGCGCTGAACCGCTGCCTGGCCATACTGCGCGGGTAGATTGACACCTATACACTAACATACACATAATGAAGAAGTTTCTCTCGGTATTATTTTTCCTTACTTTTGTATTCAGCGCCTTCGCCGCTGACGCCCTCGACTCGGAGGGCTACCCCCAGTTTTATATCCGCGGTCAGATGACCGACAACTGGAGTGTCCGCAATGAGTTCCGGTTCAGTCGTGTCGGCGACGAGTTCACCCTCTCCCTACCCTCGCTCGACGGCGAGTTCAAAATCTCAGGTACGGAGTGGTTGATCAATTTCGGCGCGCCCGAGAACGCGAAGTATGCCATCGATGACGCCGTCTCGTTCATGGGAAAGGCTAACGCCCCCAACCTTATAGCCCAAAACCTCTCGGACGTTACGATACGTTTCAAGTATAAGAAAGACGGTTCGCAGCGCGAACAGACCGTAATCTACATCTCGGCCAACGGCCATGATGCTCCGGAGTACGGGACGGTGGTCCCCGGCGGAGAGTTGCCTGTCCTCCACATCAATGTCTATAAGGAGGGCACCCGTGAGTTCGACAACGAAATCATTGACCGCAACCTTGCGCACAAGAACTATTTCTCGGGCGAGTACTGGCTCGACGTGAACGGGTGCGAGTGGCTGGAAGAGTTAGGTGCCGAGAATGTCGGCAGCGAGGCCGAGCCCCTGCCGCTCGAAATCAAAGCCCGCGGAAACTATACCCGCATCGGCTTTTCCAAAAAACCGTTTAAGCTGAAACTCGGAAAGAAACAGTCCCTGCTGGGTCTGACAAAGAGCAAGCACTTCGCAATCCTGGCCCATGCGGACGATACTTTCGGTTATCTGCGCAACTTCACGGGCTTCAACCTCGGACGCCGTATCGGACTCCCCTGGACACCTGACCAGCAGGCTGTTGAGGTCTACATCAACGGTGACTACCGCGGACTCTATTTCCTGACGGAGTCTATCCGCATCGACTCTGACCGCGTTAACATCACCGAGCTCGACGACATGGCCACGGCCCCCGAGGAGGTGACCGGCGGCTATCTCGTGGAGCTGGACAACTATGACGAGGAGAACCAGATTCGCATGGAGGAGAAGTCGTGTGTCGGAGGATTCCGCGACGTTCTGCGCATCACCTGGGACACTCCCGAGGAGTATTCAGACATCATGAAGCGTTTCGTGACCGACCAGTTCACAGCGATGAACGAGGCTGTCGGCGCCAACAGCGACCGCCTTTGGAGCTATCTGGACCTGGACGATGCCGCCCGCTATTATATCGTCGAGGAGATAATGTCCCACACGGAGGCCTATCACGGTTCGACCTACCTCTTCCGCGACCGTGGCGAGAACCGGAAGTGGCACTTCTCCCCTCTCTGGGACTTCGGCAATGCCTTCAACGGCCCGACCAACGACTTCTTCTACCGTCACGGTCCGTTCGGAAACACATGGATCGGCTCCATGCGCGAGAACGCGAAATTCAACGATAAGGTCAAGGCCACATGGATGTGGTTCATGAACAACGGCTTCGACGGAATCTATGACGACATCGACGAGTATGTCGATCACATCAGCCGTGCCGCGGTGCGCGACCGCGAAAGGTGGGCCAACGCTCCGCGTCCCGACGGAGTGGACTTTCAGGGCGTGGCGGACAACAGCAATATGTCTCACCGCAAAGAGAAGGCTGTCAATCATCTGAAAGAGAAAATCAACTGGCTGAAGGGTATGTTCGGCGACTACACTGCTGTCACCGACGCGACCGAACCGGAGCGCGACCGCACGGAGGCAGCTCCGCTTCCGGACTATGTCCGTCCGGTCAACGTCACCGACCTCGAAGCCGACGCTGCCGGCGACATCCGCTACTACACCCTCGAGGGCCTGCGCGTAGCCAAGCCCCAACCCGGCCACATCTACATCGTGGTGACCCCCACAGAGACCGCCAAGGTCCGTTACTGATCTTCTCCTCATAAGGTTTAAGATACAAAAAGAAAGACCTTGCGGGCTATAAACCCGCAAGGTCTTTCTTTTTGACCCAGTACTGTCGCCATTTTTTTGAAACGGGGTCTTAGAGAAGGAACCGCCAGGGAGGGTCAAACTTTCGAGGGGGTGCGGACGTTTTATATAAAAGGAACTTTAAAATCTAAACCAAACAAAAAATTATAGATAAAAAATGGCAACAGTAACACTTATGGGCAACCCGATGGTAACACTCGGCGAGCTGCCCGCAATAGGAACGGAAGCACCTAATTTTGCACTCACCGCACAGGATCTGTCTGACATCGCTCTTCACGATCTTCGCGGAAAACGCGTGGTGCTCAACGTCTTCCCCAGCATAGACACTGACGTGTGTGCTGCTTCGGTGCGTCGTTTCAACAAGATGGCCGCAGAGATGCCCAACACCATCGTGCTGTGCGTGTCTATGGACCTCCCCTTCGCCGCCCAGCGCTTCTGCAGCGTGAACGGCATCGAGAACGTGAAGACCGCCTCGGGCTTCCGCTCTGACTTCGGCCGCACCTACGGCTTCGAGATTGGCGAGGGCCCGATGCGCGGCCTCTACGCACGCGGTCTGGTGGTCATCGACGAGAACGGTAAGGTCATCGGTACCTCGCTGGTAGAGGAAATCGCCAACGAGCCCGACTACGACTACGCCCTCAACCTGCTGAAATAAGCCACCACAGTTTATAGAAACCACAAATACGGAGGCCCCTCTCGCGCACCGCGCGCGACAGGGGCCTCCGCATCGGTAGATTACTGGACTCTTTACGACAATAATTTTCAAACTTCAGATAAAGCATTGTAGCGCAGGCTTCCAGCCTGCCCCGAGTCTTTGATCAAGTTTGAAGAACTTTGGGCAGGCTGGAAGCCTGCGCTACAATGCTTTATAAGAAATCACACCGATGAACTGTGCCGGAAGAATCTGCGACCATCAGGCCCCATCTTCGCGTCATCGCGAGGCGAACGCCGAGCACAGCGGCTTCGTGGTGGTAATCACAGTAATGGCAGGGGGAGGCGCAAAAATGGGTGGCGGGTTGTATGGGTTTGATTTTTTCATTACTTTTGCAGGTTGAATATGGCACTCGTCAAACGATTGAACCGGTTTATGCTGCAGACCTTCCTGCCGCTGTTCGCGATGACTTTCTTCATCGTGCTCTTCATCGTGCTGATGCAGTTCCTGTGGAAGTATATCGACGATATGGTCGGAAAGGGACTGCCGCTGTCGGTCATGTTCGAACTCTTCTTCTATGCCACCGTCTCGATGGTCCCCATGGCCTTGCCGTTGGGTATCCTCCTGGCATCGCTGATGACGTTCGGAAACCTGGGCGAGAAGTTCGAGCTCACGGCCATGAAGGCCGCCGGAATCTCCCTGTTCAAGGTCATGAGACCCCTGATTGTGTTGATGTTGGGGGTGGCCGTCGCGGCGTTCTTCTATCAGAATTACGTCCTGCCAAAGGCCCAGGTGAAAATGTGGACCCTGCTCTTCTCGATGAAGCAGAAATCGCCCGTGCTGGAAATCCCCGAGGGGGTATTCTATGACCAGATTCCCGGCTTCAACCTGTATGTCGGCGACAAGGACCAGGAGACCGGCATGCTCCGCGACGTCATGATTTATGACGTCAGCAACGGTGCGGAAAACGCCACAATCATAGTGGCCGACTCGGCCAAGCTGGCGATGGTCGGCGAGATGTCCCACCTCTACCTGCATCTATTCGAAGGGGAGCAGTTCGAGAACCTGAGGGACCAGACGATGAGCTCGCGCAACGTCCCATTCAGGCGCGAGACCTTCCTCGACAAAGAGGTCATGATAAGCTTCGACGCCAACTTCAACCGACTCGACGAGGAGGGAATGCGCAAGCAATACGTCGGCAAGAACATCACAGAGCTGCATCAGACCATAGACTCCGTCACAAAACGCGTGGACTCCATCGGCAACGTCTATGCCGAACACATCATCAGCGCCGAGCCCATCTTCAGAGACCAGCGCGAGCGGCTCTCGGGCGAGAAGGCATACAACGCAGCCCTGGAGGCCCAAAACCGGGGAGCGGAGCAGGCGACACCGAAAGCCGACGAGGAGAAGGTCGTACCGCTCGACGTCGATGCCTTCCTCAAAAAGCTGAACCCGAGGACCTCCAAGATGGTGCTCGAAGAGGCACTGCGCTCCTCGCAGATGAAACAGAACGACATGGAGTTCGAGACGCTGGTCATCATGGACGAGAAGAAGACCATCCGCCGCCATGAGATAGAGCTGATAAAGAAGTTCACCCTCTCGGTGGCCTGCCTTATCTTCTTCTTCATCGGCGCACCGTTGGGGGCCATCATCCGCAAGGGTGGCCTGGGGACGCCGCTGGTCATCTCAGTCTTCCTCTTCCTGTTCTACTATATCATCGACAACACGGGCTACAAGATGGCGCGAGACGGGCGCTGGCCCGTCGAGGTCGGGATGTGGCTGTCAACGTTCATCCTCGCCCCCCTCGGAGCCTACGTGACGGTCAAGGCGATGAACGACTCGTCGGTCTTCGACGCCGACAGATACCGCAACCTGCTCATCAAGTTCTTCGGAATCAAGCAGAAGCGCGGAGCATATTTCAAGGAGGTAATCATCAACGACATACAGACGCGCGACGCCGTCGAGACCCTGGAGGGACTCATCGCCGAGGCCAAGGAGGTCGAGAAGTCGCTCAAGCCTACGGGCTATGTCGGCTATTGGCTGCGCGGCTATGACCGCGACGGGGTCCGGCAGCTGGCCGAAAACGTGGATAGGACGATAGACTACATGGCCGACAGCCGCGACAAGAAGGTGGTCATGCTGCTGAGCGACTTCCCCATTGTGCGCAATGTCTGGATGTTGCGACCCTCCACCAAGCGGTGGTTCGGGTGGACAATGATAGTGCTGTTCCCCGTCGGACTGACGGTCTTCATGGTCGGACAGGCCTTCGCCAAGAGTGTCCTCAAGGAGGTCATCCGCACCGAAGTGGTGGCACGCGCAATCATAGACCGGCTCGTCCCTGCACCCAAAGAAGAGGCGGAAGGGTAGAAAAAAGAATCGGCGCCGCTCTCACGAGCAACGCCACTTCTTTCTTTCAAATGAACAAAAATCTATCTTCTTTCATTTACTGAACAAGCCGGAGAAACCATTGTTTCGGAAAATGAGTATTTTAACTTGTGTTAAAAGTCTTAACCGGAGTTCACATACCGGAGTTCACATAACCGAAAACCCACATAACCAACATGCGCACTGAATCAGAACTCGAAGGCGTTACGCTCTTAGGCAACCAGGGGACGAAATATCCCGACGACTACGCCCCCGCGATGCTGGAAACCTTCGAAAACAAACATCCCGAAAGGGAATATGTGGTGACATTCGACTGTCCCGAGTTCACCACCCTCTGCCCCAAGACCGGGCAGCCCGACTTCGGCCACATATACATCTCCTATATCCCCCGCCACAGGATGGTCGAGTCGAAAAGCCTTAAGCTCTACCTCTTCTCGTTCCGCAACCACGGGGACTTCCATGAGGATGTCGTCAACATCATCCTCAACGACCTCTGGGACCTCATGGACCCGAAATATATCGAAGTCAAGGGTATCTTCATGCCCCGCGGAGGCATCAGCATCTACCCCTTCGCCAACCGCGCCGACTCCGAACACCAGGCCCTCGCCCTCTCGCGCCGCGAAAAGATGTTCGACATGGTGCCACTGAAATAAAAGAGGGTTCAATCATCACGTGAACATGGCGAAAGCCTGTCGCTAAAGATACACCTCAAGCATAAATAAACTCGGTTCTCTCACCCGAAAAAACAAAAAGAAAACATGACAGAAAACAACAGCCTGAAAGACTCCATCATCATCCTCTCCGGAGGGATGGACTCCGTCACGCTCCTACACGACCACAGCGCGGACATAGCCCTTGCCGTCACTTTCGACTACGGCTCTAACCACAACGCCCGCGAAATCGAATGTGCCCGCCGGCTTTGCGCGCTGCTCGGAATCGACCACCTCGTCATCCCGTTGGGCTTCATCGGCCAATATTTCGAGTCCTCGCTGCTCTCGGGCGCCGACGAAATCCCCGAGGGACGATATGACGCGGAGAACATGAAATCTACCGTCGTCCCCTTCCGCAACGGCATCATGCTGGCAGTGGCGGCGGGCCTCGCGGAGTCGCGCGGCCTGAGACGCGTCCTGATGGCCAACCACAGCGGCGACCACACCATCTATCCCGACTGCACGCCGCGCTTCACCTCGGCCATGAACGCGGCCATAGCGGCCGGCACGAATCCGAGCGTCACCCTCTTCGCCCCCTATACCGACCTGACCAAGGGCGAGATAGCCTCTATCGGCAAGCGGCTCGGCGTCGACTATGGCGACACCTACTCGTGCTACAAGGGGGGCCTTCACCACTGCGGCCGCTGCGGGACCTGTGTCGAGCGCAAGGAGGCCCTGCGCGAGGCCGGCATAGAGGACCCCACTGTATACGACGACCCGGACTTCGGCCTCTAACACCCTTTAAAGCCAAGGAGAAGAAACTATGTATTACGTTAAGAAAAGACTTGAAATTTCGGCTGCCCACCGGCTGGATCTGTCATACGAGAGCAAGTGCAGCACACTGCACGGCCACAACTGGATAATCACCATCGAGTGTCGCTCACGCGAACTGAACGAAGACGGGATGGTCGTCGACTTCACCCACATCAAACGCCTCATCAGCGACGTGCTCGACCATGCGGTGCTCAACGAGGTGCTCCCCGTGAACCCCACGGCCGAGAACCTGGCGCGCTGGATTGTCGACACGGTCCCCCACTGCTTCAGATGTGAGGTCCAGGAGAGCGAGGGCAACGTGGCCGCGTACGAGATTGACTGACCCTCTGAAGTGACCGAATCAATATTGTCAGACACAGTAATGTCAGACTCAATATAGCTTGACCCAGTTCTGTCAGACTCAGTATCAACAGACTAAACATCAATAGATAAGATACCAACATACACGGTGAAAGACAGAAACGTGAAACTCGTCAACGAGATTTTCCACTCGCTCCAGGGCGAAGGACGCCACACGGGCATGGGCGCCATCTTTGTGCGTTTCTCGGGGTGCAACCTCGAGTGTCCGTTCTGTGACACGGTCCACAGGGAAGGGACGCCGATGACCGATGCGGAGATACTCGCCGAGGTGAACCGCTATCCCGCGGAGTGGATCATACTGACCGGGGGCGAGCCGGCCCTGCGGATAGACCGCGAGTTCATCGACCTTCTCCACACCACCGGCAAGAAGGTGGCCATCGAAACCAACGGCACCGTCCCCCTGCCCGACAACCTCGACTGGGTGACCTGCTCGCCCAAAAGCGGCATCTCCGGCTCGACCGCTACGGGACCCGACGGACTCCCCGCCGACACGGTGCGCATCAGCCACGCCGACGAAATCAAGGTCGTCGACGTCGGCCAGGACCTTGAACCCTACTTCGCCCTCCCCTGCCGCAGCGTGGAGACGCTGATGTATCTCCAACCCTGTTTTGCCGCTGACCCCGCTGAATGTCAGCAGAATACAGAGAGGACCGTCGGCCGCGTGCTCCGCGACCCGAGATGGGTCCTTTCGCTCCAGACACACCGCCTGCTCGGAATCCGCTGAGCCGTCACCCTATTCAACAACATACAGCCTCACACGATATGAAAAAGATATATATCCTCCTCATCGCAGTCATCGCCGCGGGACTCTCTGTCAACGCCCAGAAACATGGGGCGAAGCAGTCCAAGCTTCCGCAGACGGTCCGGGGCGTCAACCCCGCCGCGAAGGGCCAGACGCAGGACTCGTTCATACCCAAAGCCGTCATCTACACCATGAACGGCGACTGGTCACAGTACGTCCCGGTCAACGTGACCGAAGACGGGGCGACGCTCATCTCCTTTCCGGCCCCCTCGGACATCAAGGCCTTCAGCACGCCGGTCAATGTCGGCGACGGCTACTGGCTCGACCGACGCGGGATAGGCCCCAACACGGTTTTCACCCGATGGACATACGCCGAATACTCCCAACTCCCCACCGTCCCCGCACCCGACGAGATACTTGACAACATCATCCCCGGCGCGAGGGTGACCGAGATACTGGAGCTGCCGCTTCCGGCCTCGGTGGCGGCCAAACAGCCGTCGAAGATACGCCAGCTTGTAGCCGACGGCCTGCAGGGCGCCGTCATCGTGTACCGCAGCGCAGGCAACGGCCGTAACGCCGACACTCAGCCGGCCGGCGCCGGCGGAAATGACGGCGAAAAAGGCACTGTGCTCCGCGGCGAGCCGGGTCCGCGCCCGACCATACTGACCGGAGCCGGAAAAGAAGAGCCGGTCTGCCGTTAAGAGGACCCTCTCTGTCGCGCCCCCTCGCGTCACGCCCGATAATTTCCGCGCGTTTACCGTTAGACCCCGTTTCAAAAAAATGGGGTCTTAATTCCCTCGTCACTTGGGAGAATACAAAAATTATTAGTAAATTTGTAAAACCAAATAATACCACACGAAAAATGACACTTTTTGAACGTCTTACTCAGAAAGCAAAAGAACATCCCCAGCGCCTGGTGCTCCCGGAGTCTACCGAGCCCCGCACCCTCAAGGCCGCTGACCACATCATCGCCGAAGAAATCGCAAACGTGATTTTCCTCGGCAAGAAGGAAGAGATCCTGGCCAAGGCTGAGGAACTCGGCCTGAGCAACATCGCCAAAGCCGAAATCCACGACCCGGAAGACCGCGAGTTTACCGAAAAATATGCCGAGATCTTCTATGAACTGCGCAAAAAGAAGGGCATCTCTATCGAGGATGCACGCGATACGGTGAAGAACGCCCTCTACCTGGGCTGCCTCATGATCAAGGGGGGCGACGCCGACTGCATGGTGGCCGGTGCGCTGAGCCCGACGTCAAACGTCCTGCGCGCCGCCTTCCAGGTGCTCAAGACCCGCCCGGGCATCTCGGTTGTCAGCGGCGCCTTCATCATGCTGCTCCCCGAGGGCTGTCAGTTCGGTGACCAGGGCATGCTCGTCTTCGCCGACTGCGCCGTCGTTCCCGACCCCACCACCGAGGAACTCGCCCAGATAGCCATCTCCACAGCCAAGACCACCAGGGAAATCGCCGGACTCGACCCCGTCGTGGCCATGCTCAGCTTCTCTACCAAGGGCTCCGCAAGCCATGAGCGCGTTGACAAGGTCCGCAACGCCACCGAAATGGTCCACGACCTCGACCCGACCCTCAAGATCGACGGCGAGCTCCAGAGCGACGCCGCCATCGTCCCCTCCGTCGGCGCCCAGAAGGCTCCCGGCAGCCCCGTGGCCGGACACGCCAACACCCTCATCTTCCCCTCGCTCGAGACCGGCAACATCGCCTATAAGCTCGTTCAGCGCCTCGCCGGAGCCGGCGCGGTCGGCCCCATCCTCCAGGGCCTCGGCGCTCCGGTAAACGACCTCTCCCGCGGCGCTACCGTAGAAGACATCATCAACACCATCATCGTCACCTGCAACCAGGCCATCGGTGACAAAGGACTCTGATAAGTAACGTCTATAAATCATGAAAATTCTCGTTCTCAACTGCGGTTCAAGCAGTGTCAAATACAAACTCATCGATTCTGAATCGAAGAAAGTACTGGCCGAAGGCGGCGTGGAGAAAATCGGCCTGCCCGACTCGTTCCTGAAGTTCAAGCGCCCCGACGGCTCGAAAGAGACCATCGTCACCCCCATGCCCGACGCCAAGTCTGCCGTCAAGAACGTCCTCGACATCCTGACCGACCCCAAGGAGGGCGTAATCAAGGACCTCAAGGAGATTGACGCCGTCGGCCACCGTGTCGTTCACGGCATGGACAAGTTCAACAAGTCAGTGCTCATCACCCCCGAAGTCATCGAGAAGGTCAAGGAGTGCTACACCGTGGCCCCGCTCCACAACCCGGCAAACATCACCGGCATCGAGGCTATCGAGGAGCTTATCCCCGACGCTCCCCAGGTCGCTGTCTTCGACACAGCCTTCCACCAGACCATGCCGGAGAAGGCCTATATGTACGCACTGCCCTGGGAGGCGTATGAGAAGTACGGCGTGCGCCGCTACGGCTTCCACGGCACCAGCCACCGCTATGTTTCGCGCCGCGCCTGCGAGTTCCTCGGCGTCCCCTATGACAAGCAGCGCATCATCACCTGCCACATCGGCAACGGCGGCTCCATCACGGCCGTGAAGGATGGCAAGAGCATCGACACCTCCATGGGCCTCACCCCGACCGAGGGCCTGATGATGGGCACCCGTGTGGGCGACGTAGACCCCGGTGCGCTCGTGTATCTCATGAAGCAGATGAATCTCGACGCCGACGGACTCATGAAGCTCATCAACAAGCAGAGCGGCGTGGCCGGCGTCATGGAGGGCTCGTCTGACATGCGCGACCTTGAAGACGCCATCGCTGCGGGCAACGAGCGCGCAAAGATGGTGCTCGACATGTATGAGTACCGCATCCTGAAGTATATCGGCGCGTATGCAGCCGTGCTCGAAGGCGTCGACATCATCGTCTTCACCGGCGGCGTCGGCGAGAACCAGCTCATCACCCGCGAGAACATCTGCAAGAAACTCGCATGGATGGGCGTGGACTTCGACGCCAAGGCCAACGACTGCCGCGGCAAGGAAGTGGAAATCACCACTCCCGACTCTAAGGTCAAGGTTGTCGTCATCCCGACCGACGAGGAGCTGATGATTGCCACAGACACTGCTGAAATCGTCGGCAAAAAGTAAAAACCCCCGTCTGAGACTTCAAAAGGGCTGAGACTCCGGTCTCAGCCCTCAATAATATTCCGTCTCAGCCCTCAATAATATCTGAGGCGGTTTCATCGCCTCGGGTTTGCAACCCGCCTCATAAATCCTGTGTAAATGCTCGACTTCATAACCTGGAACGCGAATCCGGTGCTCTTCCAGCTCGGTCCCTTCGCCGTCAGATGGTACGGACTGATGTTCGCCGTCGGCTTCTTTATCGGCTATCAGATCGTGGCCAAGATGTTCAAGCACGAGGGTGCTCCGGAGAGCTGGCTCGGCACGCTGCTGATATATCTGGTCGTCGGCACCATCGTCGGCGCACGCCTGGGCCACTGCCTCTTCTATGAGTGGGACTACTACTCTGCCCATCCGCTCGACATCCTTAAGGTCTGGGAGGGGGGACTGGCGAGCCACGGCGGCACAATAGCCCTCATCATCGCTCTGTTCATCTTCTCGTGGTGCGTGACCAAGAAACCGGCTTCGTGGGTTTTCGACAAGGTAGTCATTCCCATCGCCCTCACGGGCGGACTCATACGTCTCGGAAACCTCTTCAACTCAGAGATCTACGGCGGATACACGGACCTTCCGTGGGGTTTCGTCTTCGTGCGCAACGGCGAGACGCTGCCGGCACATCCCACCCAGCTTTATGAGGCCTTTCTCTATTTCGCGCTCTTCGCGCTGCTGATGTGGATGTATTGGAAACGCAATGACGAGGAGCGTCCCTGGCTCATCACGGGTGTCTTCTTTCTCGTCACCTTCGGTGGCCGCTTCCTCATAGAGTATCTGAAGAACGTTCAGGTGCCCAAGGAGATAGCGATGCGCGCGCAATACGGCATGGACCTGGGCCAGGTGCTGAGCATCCCCTTCATCCTGCTCGGCATAGCGCTGATAGTCTACGCTCTTGTGAGGCCGCGCCAGCATTGGGACTTCCCGAACCGTTTCGCCCCGGAGCCGAAACCTACCGACCGCAAAAAGAAGAAGTGAAGGCGCACCCGGCCTGAACCGAGGGCTTGACTTTGACCCCGTCCCTTACCCGTAGGAGGTATAATCACGGGGGTTATAATATTGACAATCATGTTCCTGAGGGACCCGAAGACTCGAAAAAAGGATATATTGGCCACCGCCGGTTTTCTGGCGGTGATGATCCTTGTCGTCTTCTCGGCACGCGAGGCATGGCGGTACTACAAGGAGACACCGCCCTACGTCGACCCGCAGCTCTACCCCATCAGCGGCATCGACATCTCGCGCCATCAAGGTATGATGAACCTTCAGGCCACGGCCGACGCAGGCTATGACTTCGTCTTCATCAAGGCCTCGGAGGGGAAGACGGTTCGCGACCCCAACTTCAGGCTCAACTATGACAAGGCCTCTCACGCCGGACTCAAGACCGGGGCCTATCACTACTTCCGTTTTGACGTGGACGGCATCTCGCAGGCCCACAACCTGCTCGACGTCATCGGGGACCGCTCACTCGACCTCGGCGTGGCCATAGACGTCGAAGAGCACGGAAACGCACGCGGAGTCCCGGCGGACAGTATCGCCGAAAGGCTGACCGAGATGGTGGAGTATCTGAACCTCAAGGGTTTGCGGCCGATAATATACACCAACACCAAGGGATATGCCGACTATGTGGCCAACACGCTGCCCGGGTGCATACTGTGGATATGCGCCTTCACCGACCCGCCGACAAGCGAGGAGTGGTTCCTGTGGCAGTACAACCACCGCGGGGAGGTCCCCGGCATCAAGGGCCCGGTAGACCTCAATGTCTTTGCCGGAGGTCCTGAAGAGTGGGAGCTCTTCCTCCGCGACCAACGCTACGACCCCGCCTGAACGCGGGGTTTCAGACCCCGTTTTTTTGATACGGGGTCTTATTTTTTGGCACAATAAAGGACTATAGGTTTGCGTTCTATAGTTCAAGACTATGAATGTGAAAAATCTCCACTCGACATATAAGATTCTCAAGGACAGATATTTGGACTCTTCAATTTTCGCCAGACTCGCTGTGACAGCCGGCCTGACGGGCTGCGTCATGTTTTCGGCTTCCGCTCAGTCCGACCCGCGTTTCGCGGAGTCGTCACGCCTGAGCAGCGGGAAATGGGTCAAAATCGCCGTTTCCCAGACCGGCATGCAGTTCATTCCCGACGCGTCGCTGCGCCAGATGGGGTTCTCCGACCCCGGCAAGGTGCGCGTGTACGGATACGGCGGTCGCAAGCTCAACGAGAATCTGAGCGCCGGCAACCCCGATGACCTCCCCGAGCAGCTCTCGGGGCGCACCGCGGACGGCCTCTACTTCTTTGCCAACGACTGGTCGGACATCGTCCCCAACACCAATAAAGGGGGCCTTAAATGGAAACATGTCCTCAATCCTTATGGCGAAGTGAGTTACTATTTCCTGTCGGACTCTGCCAACGGGCCCGCGACAACCTTCGCGACCGTCGGCGTGGCAGGAGCGTCGGCCACACCCGTGACCACCTTCGACGCGCACCTGTTCCACGAGCAGGACCTCATCCCCGCCTCCAACACGGGCAGTGTCTACCTTGGCGAGGATTTCCGTTCACAGCCCACACTGAGCCTTTCCTTCCCCCTGACCGACGCCGCCTCACAGAAGGCCGGCTTCAAGGTCGCGGCGGCAGCCGCCGTCTCTAACGGGGCCTCCAACTTCACATTCTCAGTCAACGGAAAGGCCCTGGTGTCGACATCTTCTGACCGTATCCCAGCCCTCTCGTCTGACACTCAGTATATGAGGGTCGGCGAGTTTGTGCGCCTCGACAACGACGTGAGCGGCAACCAGCTCAAGCTTGACATCAAACACAGCGCGAGCGGCTACGCAACCATGGCGCGCCTGGACTATGTCGAGGTCGAATATGAGCGTCAGCTCACCATCCCCGCCTCGGACAACCAGCTCTACTTCTACTCTCAGCTCTCGGGCGAGACCTCGTTCAGCGTGGGCAACGCCTCGGCTGACCGCACCGAAATCTGGGACGTCACCGACCCCATGAAGCCGGCAAAGATAGCATTCTCCGTGACCGGCAACCGCGCCCTCTTCACCGTCGACGCCGAGGGCCCGCGATACTATGTCGCCTTCAACAAGGGCGAGTTCAAGAACCGCCCCGTCATGGCCGGCAACGTCTCCAACCAGAACCTCCACGCGATGGAGGCTCCGGACTATCTCATCATCGCCCCCGCGCAGTTCCGGACCCAGGCCGAGGCCGTCGCCGAGCTTCACCGCACCCGCGAGGGGATGACGGTCACCATCCTCGAGCCCGAACCGATTTACAACGAGTTCTCCTCGGGTGCGCCTGACATCACGGCGTTCCGCAAGCTGCTGAAGATGTGGAACCAAAGCGCCATCGAGGCCGGCGAGCCGATGAAGACCGCATACTGCCTCATCTTCTCGCGCCCCACCTTCGACAACAAGGCGAAGACTGCGGCCGGAAGCAGCGCCGACTATCCCAAAGTACCCATCTGGCAGTCTGCCGACGGCAACAGCCAGACAACCTCATACTGTACCGACGACTATATCGGAATGCTCGAAGACTCAGAGCGTTTCAACATCGCCTCGGCCAAAATCAACGTCGCCGTGGGGCGCATGCCGGCCAAGAACGCCGAAGAGGCCAACAACCTTGTGCGCAAGCTCACGGACTACATGACGCGCCCGACGCTCGGCGCATGGCGCAACAACGTCCTGCTCCTTGCCGATGACCAGGACAACGGCGTTCACCTCGAACAGAGCCAGGCCGTATACAACAACATGCGCGCTGCCGGCAACGGCGACCGTTTCCTCTACGAGCGACTCTATCTCGACTCGTATCCCCTGGCATACGGAGCCACCGGCGCAAGCTACCCCGACGCTCAGAAACGCCTCTTCGACAAATGGAGCGAGGGCGTGATGATGATAAACTACATCGGGCACGCCTCGACCCGCAGCTGGACCCACGAGGGGCTGCTCTCATGGAAGGACATCATGCAGATGTCGAACTCCAACCTCCCCTTCCTCTACGCGGCCACATGTGAGTTCGGCCGCTATGACGACGAGACCGCCTCGGGCGCGGAGGAGATGCTGCTCAATCCCAACGGCGGCATCATCGCCACCATCGTCCCGGCGCGCACCGTCTTCATCTCGCCCAACGGCGTGCTCAGCAAGGCGACCGCCGCGGTCATGTTTGAGCGCGGTGCCGACGGAAAGGCCAAACGCCTGGGCGACATCATGATTCAGGGCAAGAACTCGTATGGCGTGGCCGACGACAACAAACTGCGCTACGTCCTCATGGGCGACCCGGCCCTCCGTCTGGCGAGCCCGGAGCTGGAGGTGGTGGTCTCGAGCATCAACAGCACCGAGCTCACAGACCTCGACCAGGCTGACGCCCCCGTCTTAGGGGCCCGCTCGCAGAGCGTCATCAGCGGTTTCGTGGCCGACGAGGCCGGAAACCTCATCGAAGACTTCAACGGCGAGGTCAACATCTCGCTCTATGACTCGGAGCGCGTCATCACCACCTACGGAAACGGCGCGGCCGGCAAGGTCATCGAATATAACGACCGCAAGACCCGCCTCTTCACCGGGCGCGCCTCGGTCAAGAACGGAAAGTGGGAAATCAAGGCCACGCTCCCCTACGAGATAGAGAACAACTTCTCGCCCGCCCTCATCTCGCTCTATGCCTTTGACAACAAGGGTCGCGAGGCAAACGGCATGTCGGAGAAGCTCTATGTCTACGGATATGCCGAAGATGCGGCCGCCGACGACAAGGGACCCGAAATCAAGTCCTTCTACCTCAACAACGCGAACTTCCGCAACGGCCAGGTGACCCACTCGGCGCCTGTGGTCATCGCATCGTTCAGCGACCCTTCGGGCATCAACCAGTCCGAGGCCGGTGTGGGCCACAGAATCACGCTGACGCTCGACGGCGACAAGCCTTACGAGGACCTGCTGACCTACTTCATCCCCGAGCTTGACAGTCCCGAGAGCGGCTCGATCACCTATCCCCTGACGGGCCTGGAACCGGGATACCACTACCTTGACCTCAAGGTCTGGGACACCGCGAACAACTCCTCGACGAGCCGCATCGAGTTCCAGGTCGGTGCCAACGTGAGTCCGGAGATTTTCGACGTGACATGCACCGGCTCCACCGGCGGCGAGGAAGCCCTCTTCACCGTCACCACGGACCGTCCGATGGGACACCTGAAGTGTAGCGTGGAGATCTTCGCGCTCGACGGCAAGAAGGTGTGGAGCAACGAGACCGAGACCGGCGCCGACCGCAACAGCATGGTCAAGATGACATGGGACCTCCGCGACAACGCCGGGCGGCGGGTTCCGCGCGGAATATACGTATACCGCGTCGGCGTGACCTCTGACGAGGGACGCACCTCCTACAAGTCGAGCAAACTCGCCGTTTCTGCCGAGTGAGGCCCCGGCTGAACCTTATAAGGCGTTGAAATTTCCTAAAAATCTATAAAAGAGTGCCTAAACCGATGATTTTGACCCTCAAACCTCGGGTGGCACTCTTTTTTATTCGAGATTTTTTTGTAACTTTGCAGACTTGATAAACAGTCTGTCGTTCGGACCGTCGGCATGAGGGCGGACGGGGCTGAAACCGAGGCCTGAACCGCTCCGGTCACAGACAGACAAAAACCCGCTTCATGAGGATGAAGATATTTGCCATAACGGACAACTATCAGCACAACATCACCGAAGAGACGGACCGCAGCATCGGCTGGCATTTCCTGCCTGACTCGTCAATCTTCCGCGCGCCGAACCCCTACTTCGCCGATGAAGAGACGGATTTGACGGCGGCCTTCCCCTCACTGGCCATCCGCATAGACCGGCTCGGGAAGTCTGTCTCGCCGCGCTTCGCGTCGAGATATACCTTTCACGCTGCGCTGGCGGTCAACCTGCGGAACCTGACCCTTGAGGAGCGTCTGGCTTCAAAGGGGCTCCCCATAGAGGCTGCATGGGGTTATGACCGCTCGCTGCTGCTCTCCGACTGGGTCGAGACGACGCTCGACAGGATGGGACAGGCCACGGTCTCCGTCGGACTCGAAGGGGGCATAAAGACGGTGTGGCGCGCCTCCGAACTGCGTCACGACATCGCCGACGTCATCGCCCGCGTCAGCCGGATGAACAGCCTCAAGATGGGCGACATCATCCTCCCCGGGTTTCACCACACGGGCCTCACGCTGCTCCCCGGAGCGTTGCTCTCGGCCACGATGACCATCGCGGAGGCCCCGGACACAAGCCTCCAGATACCCATAAGATAACCTGAACTTAACTGAGAACATCATACAACACAAATGAATCATAAATACTTACTTTCATCAGTAGCTCTGGCAATGCTGCCGATAGCAGTGTCAGCGCTTCCCACTGACTTCTATGCCCCCTCTTCCCAACTCTCGAAGGGAAACTGGGTACGCGTAGGCGTCCAGGAGACCGGTATATATGAGATCACGTACGACCAGCTGCGCGAGATGGGATTCTCCAACCCGGCTTCCGTGGCTGTCTTCGGAACCGGCGGACGTCAGATGTCCGAAACCTTTACCGACGCTGATGGAAATCCCCTCGTGTCTGCCGACCTCAAGGCGGTCAACGTCATGCACAAGGACAACAAACTGTTCTTCTACGGCTTGGGTGTGGAGGATATCCGCTTTGTCGACAACAACGCTTTGGAGCTGGGGGGCAGCTTCCAGAAATACAGCCTCAACCTCTATACCCGCAAGGGCAGCTACTTCCTGACCGACTCGTCGGCTCCGCAGGCCCTCCCGGTCTCGACCGCGTCGGCCACAGACTCGGCGCCGGTGCTGACCAAGGGTGCGAGCTACATATATCACGAGAAGGACAAGGTCCAGAACAACACCGGCACGGGCCAGCTCTTCTGGGGCGAGCACCTCTATGACACGGGCCTCTGCCAGTCGTGGGACGTCGACTTTCACGATCCCGCTCCAGGCAACGCCGGCGCCATGGAGTGTAAGGTCTACACGCTGAAGAACCTCAACGCGGGATATGCCGACAACCAGACCATCCGTCTGGGATACGGTGTCGGCAGCAGCGTGGCCGACGGCACTCCGGCCGCCTACTTCCCCCTTCAGAACCAGGCCAACACTTCTGACTATATCCCTCAGGAGCCCTCGCTTGGAGGCTTCACAATGCCGGAGAACGTCGACAAGGTGTTTGTCGAGCTCGTTGACGGACACCCCGTGACCGGCGGCTTCAACCTTCCGGCCCTCGACTATTGGGTCCTCTCCTATCCGCGCTATATACCGACCCTGACCTCGGCCAAGGGCGAGCGCCTCTCGCAAGACCTCATCGCCTTCCCGGAGGTGTCTTTCAACGGCACAGCCACCTTTGAACTCTCCGACCCCGCGACCAAAAGCGTGTGGGACGTCACAGACCCCTCAAACCCGCGCGAGCTCCCCGTATCCATCAGCGGCGGTAAGGGTGTGGTCGTCGTGGAGCGCGCCTCGGACACTCCCGTGATTGCGGTCTTCGACCGGATGTCTACCCAGAAGCGCGTCAGCAGCTTCGAGAACGGGTGGGAACGTATCGAGAACCAGGACATCCACGCCATGCAGGCCGAGGGATGCGACATGGTCATCATCACCCTCCCCTGGCTCTATGACTCGGCCCTCAAACTCGCCGAGCTCCATGAGCGCGAGTATGGCGACAAGGTGGTCGTGGTCAACGCCCAGCAGGTCTACAATGAGTTCTCGCAGGGTGTCCCCGACCCGATGGCATACCGCTCGATGGTCAAGATGTTCTATAACTCTCCGGGCCGTCAGATAAAGAACCTGCTGCTTGCCGGCCCGCTGTTGGGCGACTTCCGCGGCATGAAGATGGCCATCGACCCCGAGCGCGCCCTCATAGCCTTCCAGGCCCATGAGCTCAACCTCGAGACCCAGTCGATGAACGCCAACGACTTCTACGGCATGATGACCGACTATTTCAACGTCTTCTCTATCGAGAAGCAGGTTCAGCACGTCGGCGTGGGCATCCTTCCGCTCTACAGCAACGACGAGTTTGACCGCTACCTCAAGAAGGTGGAAAAGTTCATGACCGATGAGTCTTACGCCTACCGTCTGACCTCTACGCTCAATATCGGAGGCGTGGGCGACAACCACATTCACGACCAGCAGGCTGTCGACCTCTCGACATATTATAATTCAGTGATGGGCAACTCGGCCCTCAACACGGTGCTCGCCATCGACGCCTACGGCTACGAGCAGAGCCGCAACAAGTGGTATGAGGCCTTCAACAACGGCCGGCACATCGCGACCTATTTCGGACACGGCGCGACCTCGATGCTGGGTCAGGACAAGCTGTTTTTCACCTCGTCTCACGTCTCGCAGTTCCGCAACAGCTCGCTGCCGTTCATGATTTTCTACGGCTGCACCATCTCCAATTCGGACCACGGCGTCCGCGGTCTGGGCGAGAGCATGGTCTTCGATACGGACTTTGGCCTCATCGGCTCGCTCCTGGCTACGCGCAGCACATGGTCGGGCCAGAACTACGACTTCTCCAAGCTCGTGATGACCAGCTTCTACTACACCAATCCGAACTCTCTCGGCTCGTCGCTCATCCAGAGCCCGCTGACACTCGGTGAGGTGGTGGCCAAGGCGAAGAACGCTTCGCTGTTCCCCAACGAGATGGCCTATCAGCTTCTTGCAGACCCGGGCCTCATCTTCCCCGTGGCCCTTCAGAAGGTCAACATCGTCACTCCCTCGTCGGTCGTTCCGGGTCAGAGCCTGACCCTCTCCGGCTCGGTGAGCAAGATGGGAAGCACTCAGGTAGACACCAACTTCAACGGCGAGATCGTCGTGCGCGTGCTCGAACCGGAGTTCAGGATGGTTTCGGAAGACCTCGCGAGCGCCAAGCCCAATTCGACCCCGCTGAACGTGACATACTCTGACGAGCAGATGTCCATGTCTACCGCCAAGGTGATCAACGGCAAGTTCGAAATCGAGCTCTACATCCCGCTTCAGATGGCCGAGCATGTGGGCCGCAAGCTGAGCCTCAACTTCTGTGCCTACAATCCCTCGACACGTACGGGTGCGAGCATCGCGAAGATTTCCGAGGTGAAGGCCTCGACCGACGCTACGCGTCCGACGCCGGACCTCACAGCTCCCTCTATCGAGGAGTTCGCATATAATCCGGAGACCAACTCCATCAGTGTGACGGCGCGAGACAATGTCGCGCTCGACCTGAGCCGCAACATGCTCCTGAGCGGATTCCAGGTATATCTGGACGGCGACTACCTGCGCGAGGGTTCGGCCTCTCATCCGGAGCTGTTCGAGAACAGTCCGCGCGCCTACAGGCGTGAGTTCAACATCGGCAACCTCGCCTCGGGACAGCACTCGGTGCGCGTGATGGTCAAGGATGCCGCCGGCAACAAGGCGGAGTCTGAGCTGACCTTCACCATCAGCCCCTCGGCTGCAAAGTATCGCCTGATGATGCGTGAAAACGGTCTCCACGACGAAGCCACCTTCTACATCGACGGCAACATGCCCGAGAAAGGAACGCTCTACATCACCAACGCGGAGGGCACTGAAATCACCAGCTTCAGCTATCGCGCCGGTGAGGAGATAGTCTGGGACGGCACCGACAGCAACGGCACCCGAGTGGCCCCCGGCCGCTACCGCGCTTACCTGCGCGAGACCGGCACACACCAGACCAAGGGCCACGCCGACCCCATCATCGTCCCGGTAATCTAACCAGCACCCCCTTCCCCCACCATAAAGGGCTGTCGCCATCGCGACAGCCCTTTTTTCCATTACATCTGGGAACACAGATAAACTGTAGAGATGAAATGATATTGACTATGGGGTGCGGTATGTGGCCCGGAGGGGTCGGAGGCGCACACGGAAGGGGGTGGCGGCTCGCTGCGGTCGGGGCGAGGTCAGATAGTAGTAGAACTGATGCTGACGGTCCCAGGTCTGTATGTCGACGCGGCGCGTCTCTCCCGAGGGGACGGCAACGGTGACGGGAACAGACCGCTTGTGGAGCATCTCTCCCTCTTCTGTGAGGTATTCTATCTCTATGGTGACGGCGCGGAGCTCGTCTTCGTTTCCGTTCGTGATGAAGAAACTTTCCCGGCCGGAGTTCAAGCCTTTGTCAAAGCCGGAAAGACGCGGTGGCTGTATGGTGTCACCGCGTTCGGTCAACCGCTGCTCCCCTTTCTCGAAGTCTATGTTATATGTCTCCTCGCCTGAGACAATCAGCTGTGCCTCCCTGTGTCTGTTTTTTGTGTCGGAAGGCAACGGCCGGCGGTCTGAGATAACCCGCGGCGAACTGACAAGGAGTGAAAGCACTATGGGAACGAGCATAAGCGATTCTCAAAAATATACGGTTCTCTGGCGGTTTCCGAACTCACCGTCATATCCGGGATAGATCTTGCGGAAGCCTTCGTGAACCTTCCCCTCGGGATTCTTGACATTGAGCCTGATGAGACTGTTGAGTTTGGGGAACAGGCCCAACGGACGGATGGAAAGGCCCTTTTCCGCACGTTCTATCACCAGGACCTCCCCTTCTTCTTTCAATGTAAGGACACACCGCTTCGAGAAGGGATTGGTACCCAACACATTCTTTATGCCCGTCTTCCCTTTAGGGACATCTTCAAGATAGAGCCAATAGCTGTCCTTGTCTGCAGTGGGTTCGAGATAGCCCACAAGCTGGCCCGTCGCGAAACCGCTGCCCACGTTCTCGGGAGCGACAGTCATGTCGAGGCGCCCGCTTTCATTGCGTACGATAAGCACAAGCAGATTCTCCGAGGTCATGGACCAGAGACCCTCAATCTGAGACAGAGGGAGTTCTTTCAGGATATCCAACGAGGTTGTTGTCTGACCACGTCCTGTCAGGCTCCCGAGCGCGAGAACCGTCAGCAGAAGCAGCCTCATCAATCCTATCCTATTCATAGGTCCTTACTTTCCGGTTGTGAAGGAGTAAGTCAGTCCGAAACTGAGTATCTCCTTGAGCATGAAGTGTTTCCACTTTCCGCTCGGGGAGATGGTCGACGAGGAGTCATAGCGGAGGTGGGTGTAGAGCTGGGTCGACAGGAAACGATTGATGGTGAAGGTGAAGGTGTTTTCCCAGTCTCCTACAAAATATTCGTAGTTGGAGAACAGAAAGACGCGTGCCTTCCAGTTTATGTTTGAGGTCAGGTTCCAGTCCAGTGTAGACTCTACCGAGCTACCGCCTTCGTTCACGAAGCGGCGTCCGGCCTTGATACCATACTGGACAGGATCGACCATGCGGTCTATGCAGGTCTTCAGGTTATACGAGGCGGGTGCTATTGAGACCGAAATCTTCAGCCTGTCATTCAGGAAATTGCGGTTATAGGTCATACCGAGGCCGGCGGTAAGCTCCGATGGGGACAGGAATCCGGCCTTGCGCACTGTCGAGTTGCTCTCGTAGTTGTTGAGGAACTGGGTCTTGAACTGAAGGTTGAACGAGTAGTACCAGCTTCGGGCTGCCTTGAGACCGGCTTTGAGGTTGTATTGAAACAGGTCTTGCGAGATGGAGTATTTATGATACTCGTCTTCTACCGAGTTGAGGCCGAGTTTGTAGCTGAGCGTCGACTGGAACATCAGCTTCGGGTGATAGACCGGATTGAGCTGCACGTCCCATAAGACGTTGAATAGCAGGGCAAGATAGGAGTTGCCGCCCTGGTACCAGTTGGGCGAGACGTACGCCTGCGAGAACTGTATCCCGTCAGTAGTGGTGTGTAGCCAGTGTGTCTTCTTGATGCCGGTGTCGATGTCGAGTTTCTCCTGCGGTTTCACCTCGGGGATGTCGAGTCGCCTCAGGTATCCGGCGAAGGAGTAGTCGTCCGGCAGCAGGGTCGGCGGCTCGGGCAGCTCCCATGAGAGATAGGTCTTCTCCATGGGATGGGATATGATGTAGGCATATTCGAGGTCGAGCGCCATGCGCCTTGCCCTCTCGCCGCGTCTCAGCCACAGGGGCACGTAATCGGGGTTGGTGACGTCAAACTGCGGGAGGGGCGCTACAAAGCGTGATTCGTCCTCAATCTCTGCTTCAGGATCATCTCCCTCTTCTCCACTCTCGGGGAGTATCTCGACGACACTCTCCGCGACCTCGGGCACCATCCATACGATTTCACGCTTGAAGTTGACCGGACGCAGGTGACGGAAACCGCTGAACAGACGCGGTCCCCCGGCCGGCATGCGGTATACCAGCCACTCCTCAATCTCCCCCTCGGTGACCTCCGGCAGGCTGTCGAGCGGAGCGGATATGTTCTCGTAAAGGCCTTCAGCCGTGAGCGGGGCGCCCGGCAGCGTGGCGTCGTTGCCGGGTACGGTCTGAGAGGCAGCGGTGACAGCCGTGAATCCCAGTATGGCGGACAGAAGTGTTTTTCTCATAGCCGGTTCATTGACCTTCGGTATAGACAGGGTCGTCTGACTTTATCGCCTCAAGGGCCTGCTTGAAGATGGGGTCGAATCGGTTGAAGACCTTGAAGTAGGTCTCGTTCTCGTATGTGTCGCGCCCGATGAGTCCTTTGAGAATCATCTTCATCAGGGGTGTGGAGGTCTCGGCCTCTTCTTCGTTGAACTCCACGCCTTCGGTCGCAGCGAGGTCATAGACTTCCTTGAGCATCTCGGGGGTTATCTCGAAGTTATCGACAAATTCAGTGTCGGTCTTCCACTGTCTGCGCAGTTCCTTGCGGTGATGGTCTACATAGCCAATGGCCCAGCGGTTGAAGACACCTTTGGCCAGGACCTCGCGGTAGTATTTGGTGAAGTATGTCGTGTCGAGGGGCACGAAGCGGTCCGGAGAGATGCCCCCGCCGGAGTATACGTCACGCTGCAGGCGCAGTGTCTTGACCTTGAGCGAGTCTATCTTGCGGATGCTGTCGGCGTGCATCAGCTCGCCGCTGTGATAGCGGTCAAGGATGTCTTTGGCGTATGCCTCGTTGTCGCCTTTGGTGTAGGGGCGCTGGATGTCGCGGCCCGTGGGGGTATAGTAGTGGGCGATGGTCAGCCTTATCATAGAGCCGTCAGGGAAGGGGATGGGCCTCTGGACGAGGCCTTTGCCGAATGTGCGCCGGCCGACGATGAGGCCGCGGTCCCAGTCCTGGATTGCTCCGGCGGTGATTTCGGACGCTGAGGCGGAATACTGGTTGACCATGACGGCGAGACGACCCCCCTCGAGCAGCGGAACGGCTCCGGAGGGGAAAGCGTAGTTGTCATGGCGCGGTGACTGGCGTCCCTCGGTATAGACGGTCTTGGTGCCGACGGGCAACAGCTCGCCGAGCAGGTCTACGGCGGCGTTGAGATAACCGCCCCCGTTGTCTGTCAGGTCGAGGATAAGGTCCTTCATCCCCTCTTTCTGCAGTTTCTTGACGGCCTCGCGGAACTCCTTGGGGGTCTCGGCAGCGAATTTGTTTATACGGATGTAACCTATGCCCGGCTCGACGATATAGGCGGCGTCGACACTGTATATGGGTATTTCGGCGCGGGTGACCTTGAAGTTGATGGTGTCGGCGGAGCCGGCCGAACGGCGGAGCACCTTCAGGTTGACGTCCGTCCCCTTCGGGCCGCGGAGCTTCTTCATGATGTCGCGGTTCTTCAGCTTAACGCCGGCTATCAGCGTGTCGTTGACCGCGATGATGCGGTCGCCGGCGAGCATGCCGACCCGCTCGGAGGGTCCGCCGGAGATGGTCTGAATGACATAGAGCGTGTCGTTGGGCATGTTGAACGAGATGCCGATGCCGGAGAAGTTGCCCTCCAACGGCTCGTTCATCTCTTTGGTCTCCTCGGCGTTGGAGTATTGTGAGTGGGGGTCAAGCTCGTTGAGCATCCCCTTTATGGCATCCTCGACCAGCTTTTCTTCGTCTACGGTGTCTATGTAGAGCTGGGCGATGGCCGCCTCGGCCATGCGCAGCTTGTTTCCCGGGGCGAGGGGCGAGTTGAAGTCGTATTTGGCGTTCAGTGCGGTCAGCGAGAGCGCGACGGCGCCGATGAGTATAAGTAACTTTTTCATTGTTCAGTGGTTGATGAGGGGAGGAATTCGTCTGCATTGTGTCCGAAGTGTCTGAGTTCCCTGACTAGCGATGAGGAGACGCAGGCCAGCTCGGGGCGGGCGGTGAGGAAGACGGTGTCGAGTCCGGAGATGCGGCGGTTGATGTCCGCGAGGTTCCGTTCATATTCATAGTCGGCGACGTCGCGCACGCTGCGGAGCAGCACCGTCGCGCCGGACCGGCGGGCGGCGTCGGCCGTCAGGGTGTCGTAGCTGATGACCGTCACCCGGGGCTCGTCACTATAGACCGCCTCGATAGATTTGACTCGGTCCCGGACCTGCGCCGCCGTGGTTTTGGCGGGGTTTATCCCCACGCCTATTATGATGCGGTCAAACAGGTTCAGCCCGCGACTGACAATGTCGGCGTGCCCTATGGTGAAGGGATTGAACGAGCCGGCAAAAAACGCCGTCCGGAGGGGAGCCTGCCCTTCGGTGTCATTTTCGGAAGTTATGTTCAATTCGGGGGTCATCTTCAATTCGGGAGTCATCTTCAGACGTCAGATTTGGGAGTCATCTTCAAATATGAGGTTGTCTATCGTGAAGTTCTGGCGCTCCATGGTGTTGTTGCCCATATAGAATTCGAGCAGCTTGTCGACGGTGTCCTCGCGTTTGAGCTGAACGCGGTCAAGGCGCATGTCCTCGCCGATGAATTCGCGGAACTCTTCGTCGTTTATCTCGCCGAGGCCTTTGAAGCGGGTGATTTCGGCGTTGTTGCCCAGCTTGGCTATGGCGGCGTCACGTTCTTCTTCAGAGTAGCAGTAATAGGTGTCCTTCTCCCCCTCCTTGGCCTCTTTCTTTTTCTTTCCTTTGGAGCGGCGGACACTGTTCTTGTTGCGCACCCTGAAGAGCGGTGTCTGGAGGATGTATACGTGACCTTTCTTTATCAGGTCGGGGAAAAACATGAGGAAGAAGGTGATGATGAGCAGGCGGATGTGCATGCCGTCGACGTCGGCGTCGGTGGCTATGATGACCTTGTTGTAGCGCAGTCCCTCGATTCCGTCCTCAATGTTGAGGGCGGCCTGGAGGAGATTGAACTCGTCGTTTTTATAGACAACCTCCTGGGTCTTTCCGAAGCTGTTCAGCGGTTTTCCGCGCAGCGAGAAGACCGCCTGGTGGTTGGCGTTTCGGACCTTGGTGATGGTGCCCGAGGCGGAGTCGCCCTCGGTGATGAAGATTGACGATTCTTCGCGCAGGTCGTCACCCTTCTCGTTGAGCTTGCGCGAGTCGTTGAAGTGGATTCGGCAGTCCCTGAGCTTGCGGTTGTGGAGGCTGACCTTCTTGGCTTTCTCGCGCGCCAGTTTCGCCACGCCGGCCATCGCCTTGCGCTCCTTCTCGGTCGCGGCGATTTTCGCCAGCATTTCGTTGGCGGTGTCGGGGTTGCGGTGAAGGTAGTCGTCAAGTTCTTTCTTGATGAAGTCGCCGACAAACTTGTTGACCGTCTTGGGGTTGGGATCTTCTTTAGACTCCGGGGCTATGGTGCGTGAGCCAAGTTTGGTCTTGGTCTGCGACTCGAAGACCGGCTCCTGAACGCGGACGGAGACGGCCGCCACCATGCCCGAGCGTATGTCGGCGAAGTCGTAACCCTTGCCAGAAAACTCCTTGATTGTGCGGCTGACGTGCTCCTTGAAGGCGGAGAGGTGCGTGCCTCCCTGGGTGGTGTGCTGGCCGTTGACGAATGAATAATATTCTTCTCCATACTGATCCGTATGGGTGAGC
>CAZUAK010000011.1:0-31796 GCA_964618395.1 uncultured Sangeribacter sp. | reverse complement strand
AACTACTTATTGAAATGAAATGATATTCTTTTGACCCTGTTTCAAAAAAATCACTAACTTTGAAAAAAATTTGAGAAGCATTGAATCCATCTATACCTTCCATCACCACCGGACCACGACAGACGAACATTGAGTTGCTCCGAATCTTCTCAATGTTGCTTGTCGTCATGGCTCATTCTGATTTCCTTAGCCTATCGAATCCTACTGCTTCCGACTTTGCTCATCAGCCCGCAAATGCGTTCACTCGCACGTTCATTGAATCGCTCTCCTATGTCAGCGTGAATGCCTTTATACTGATTTCGGGATGGTTCGGTATAAAGTTTTCTTCTAAGGGTCTTCTTGGATTCCTTTTTCAGTGCGCCTATTTTTTATTTGGGATTTACGTGCTGCTCTTGATTACGGGCCACGCTGACTTAACTTTCCAGGGAATCGCCGACTGTCTGTTGCTCACTCCTGATGAGTGGTTCGTAAAGGCTTATCTGGGTTTATATATAGTCTCTCCCATTCTCAACATATTCGCTGACAAAACTTCCAAACGCACATTTGGAACAGTCCTATTACTCTTTTTCGCCTTTGAGACAGCATACGGCTGGACCAATTCTATGCAATGGTTCAAAGACGGCTATAATACCTTTTTCTTTATAGGGTTATATTTGCTGGCTCGATATATGAGGAAATACGGACTGCCAATTATCACCAGACATGGAGGAGCGTGGTTTGTGTTGACCGCTGTTCTGAACACTTTCTTATACTATCTCCTCATCCTGAATCCCCGCCTTTCTTTAGTTACTGTTTACTCCTTCATCAATCCTTTCATTTTAGTGGGGTCGATCGGTCTCTTCTCATGGTTTAATAGCCTCAGAATGGGTCACTCAAAAATTATAAACTGGGTTTCAGCTTCCGTATTTGCTGTTTATCTGCTCCACATCAACACTTTCTTGACAGTTCCATTTTTCATACCTACAGTACAATGGATTTATCACGCTTTCAGTGGCATAACTTGCCTGTTACTCATAGGATTGTTTGACCTCTTGGTTTTTACCTCTGCAATCATAGCCGACCAACCAAGAAAATTTCTCTGGAAGTTCTTTTCCGGAAAACTAACCGAGCATCTACTTCGATAGTAACCATCAGTAAATCAGCAACTATATGGCACAGATAGGAAAGATTTTTGATACGACAAAATTGCCGGTTGTGTATCATCCAGGTGAAATGTTGGAAGAAAAACTCGGAGAAATGGGTATTGGTATAAAAGAATTTGCAACAAGGGTAAATAAACCGGAAAAGACCATAATTGCTGTCATCAAGGGTAAAAGTTCTATTACGCCGGACATGGCTGTTTCATTTGAACCAGTGACAAAGATACCTGCTGGGATGTGGCTGTGCAATCAGAAACGGCATGATGAAATGGTTGCCCGCACAAAGAGGGAAGCTACGCTCAGAAAAGGTGCACTCCGGTCTATCTAAGACCCAGTTATTTTAAACTGTGTCTTAGATACGCGGTTATTTGTGGACGAAGGATTTGTGCTGCCACTTCAGGCTCCACCAGCGATGGATGAAGATGGCTCCCCTGACGTTCTCGTCCAGACAGAACATCCACCAGATGCCGATCAGGCCGAAACCCCATGTGATGCCTACGAGATAGGCGAGTCCCACGGCTATTGACCACATGCAGACGACTCCTACGTAGAAGGGATAATTGACGTCGCCAGCACTCTGGAGGGCGTTTGTGGCGAAAATGTTGATTGGTCTCCCTATCTCAAGCAGGAGGTCTATCCAGAAGATGGTAACGCCCATGCGGATAATCTCCGGATTTTCTGTGAGGGCCTCCATAATCCACTTTCCGCAAATGGCAAGGATCAAGGATAGGCACAGAGTGATGATAACGGCCACCTTGAGCACATATTTACCGGTGATGAAGGCTGCCCTCCACTTAGCCCCACCCGTCTGGTGACCAATGATAATGGCCCCTCCGTGCGCTATCGCTATGCAGAAGATGTAGGTATAGAGGATGACGTTGGTGCAATAAGTCCGTGTCGCCAGTGCTTCCAGTCCGAGACCCGTGATGAAAAAGGCGATGAACAATTGGGAGAAATAGTAGCTCATCTGTTCACCGGCCGAGGGGAGGCCTATCTTCATTAGATTGCGGAAAATGTCCGAGGGCCAATGGCGGAGAATTTCCAGAGGGAAGCGTCGGATGGTCGTGGTGTAGACTATGATAAACAATGCGGTCGTGGCTACGCAGCGAGCCGTCACTGTCGAAATGGCCGCACCTTCGGCTCCGAGAGCCGGCGCTCCGAATTTACCGAAGATGAAGATGTAATTCCCGATGATATTAAGGATATTGACCACCAAGACCACCAACATGGGCCAGTATGCCTTATTCACCGACCGGAGGCATGCTGAGAGGGTCATGGACAACGCCTGAACGAAAGCAAACGCCCCGACAATCTTCATGTAGCGCGCTCCGATAGGAAGCATCTCCCCCTTCAGCCCCACGTAGCTCATTATCTGCTCGGGAAAGAAAAAGAGTAGGGCCGAGATGAGGATGCCGAAAACGAAATTGACGACGAGCGACACACCGACAACGACCTCAAGTTTTCCGGCCTGAGAGGCACCGAGATACTGTGCGCAAAGCACAGCCGTACCTAAATTGATGACTTCAAAGATGATGAAGCAGAAGGAGACTATTTGATTGGAAAGACCCACAGCCCCCACACTCGCGTCCGATATTCGCGAAAGCATGAACGTGTCTATCGCGCCAAGGCTCATGATGAGCAGCGTCTCGATAAAGATAGGCACCGTCAACCACACCAGCTCGCGCTTGACGGGAGACTTGATTCCCGGCAAGGTCAACAAGTTCCGAAACTTTAAAGCAACCTCATTCATATTGCCCGCAAAATTAATCAAAACTGTTAACATCCTCAAATTGAATATTTGAACCCCCTCTTTATAGGGACATGTTACAATAGTTCATGGTCCGTAGAGAACAAATAATTTCAGGGGGATTTAGACCCCGTTTCAAAAACTGCCATTTTTTTGAAATGGGGATTTAATCTTTAGGAGCGGTTTTCATGTTATAGAGGTATAACCTTCTTTAAAATCTATACCATGAACGCTGATAGAATCATTCCTGCTTCTGAGCTTATCATCAATGATGACGGCTCGGCTTTCCATATCCATCTCCGTCCCGACATGCTTCGCGACAAAATCATCATGGTCGGCGATCCGGGTCGTGTGACTATGGTCGCTTCATACTTCGACACTATCGACTATGATGTGCAGTCGCGCGAGTTTCACGCTGTTGCCGGCACATATAAAGGTAAGAAACTGATGTGCATTTCTCACGGAATCGGCTCCGACAATATCGAAATTGTCGTCACCGAACTCGACGCACTCGCAAACATAGATTTCGAAACACGAAAGGTCCGCCCCGAACACCGCACGCTCGAAATGGTACGCGTCGGAACCTCCGGCTCGCTTCAGGAGGAGCTCCACATCGGAGACTATGTCATCGCTGAAAAAGGTACCGGCACCGACGGAATCCTTAACTTCTACGCTGACCGCGACAAGGTCTGCGACCTCGACTTTGAGCACGACCTCATGGCTCACTGCGGATGGCACAAGTCTTGGGCCGCTCCCTATACGGTAGACGCCGATCCGGAGCTCGTCGACCGCATAGGCCGCGATGACATGGTGCGCGGTTACACAATCTCGGCCGTCGGATTCTACGCTCCTCAGGGGCGTATGGTGAGACTGCCGCTGGCAGACCCAGAACTGAACGAAAAAATAGAAAGTTTCCGCTTCCACGGAAGACCGGTGACCAACTTCGAGATGGAGTCAGGCTGTCTCCAAGGCATGGCCAAAATGTTAGGACACAAGGCGATGACCGTCTGCTGCATCATAGCCGAAAGACGTCTGACCAAGGCCAACACCGACTACAAGCCCTCTGTCAAACGTCTGATTGAAACAGTCCTCGACCGCATCTGACAAACTGCTTCAGAAAAAGGTCTCAGCTTCCAAAATCGGGAGTTAGTTCCTATATAGGAATAATGATTAAGCCCGAGTCGTATCCGGTTACATGTCCGGTTACGAAGCGGGCTTTCAAATTGCCACATACCTGTTTCCGGGATGACGCTGAACCAAACCTTCAAACTCCATATCCGGAAGCAGGGTCATCACGTTTACTATCGACAGGGAGCATTGGTATGAGATGGTGTCAACGCTCTGTGGGTCGGGGCGGCGTTTCAGGAAGTCATAGATGGTCTTGACATCTCCCGATAGTTCCGGAAAGAGACTTTCCTGCTTGGCCGACGGCAGCCCTTCGGGCTTCTGCCAGCCGAGGATATGACAGACATCATCAAGATTTTCTATCAAGGAGGCCTTGTTGTTTTTTATCAAGGAATTGCAACCCTTGCTCGTCTCGTCTGTAGGTCTGCCCGGGAAGGCCATGACATCGCGCGAATATGAAAAGGCTATGGAGGCCGTTGACATCGCGCCCCCTTTCAACGGGCTTTCGGCCAACACCACGCCTTGGCTCATGGTGGCCACTATACGGTTACGCTCGAGAAAATGATTCCGGTGAGGGCGTGTTCCTTTCGGATATTCGGTCAGCAGCGCGCCCCCTCTCTGAATCATGGTTGAGGCAAGCCCCCGGTGGGCCGCGGGATAAATCATGTCAAGGCCATGGCCCAAGACTCCCACAGTCGGCAAATTGGCCGCCAGCGCACCTTTATGGGCGGCGGCATCTATCCCGTATGCCAGTCCGCTGACAATCAAGGTTCCGGGAAATGCCTCGCCGATATCGGCGGTCAACTTGGAACACAGGCCTTCTCCGTATGGGGTGCACTGACGCGTGCCCACTATACTGAGCGAGTGCGAGGGATTCAAATCAGCGTCTCCGAGCATGTAGAGCACAACCGGTGGATTTCCCGCCTCGGCCAACAACCGGGGATAATCCTCATCGTCAATGAAAAGGGGACGGACCTTATGGCGCATCATGAAACCGATCTCTGCCTCTGCCTTACGGAGCGCCTCGCTTTTCATGTCGTCTGTTATCCAACCCAACTCCGGAACGGCAGCGCTGTGACGACCGAAGACATCTTCGGGCCGGAACCCATGTTCTATCAACCTCTTGACCGTCACGCCGTCTATGTTCTTCACCATCGACAGGGCTACGGCATAAAGACTCTCTTCCGGAACCATCTCTCAGAATTATAGATAGTTAAGTAGTTCTTAAACAGAATTACAGATATTGAATCAGATGAAGACGAAGAACCGCCTTCTCGCTCATTTCAGATAATTTTTGAACAGTTCTGCAAGCTCGTCCCCCTTGCTCAGGCGGCCGTTCTTTATCACCACTGCTGTGACCTGCGATGTCAGAACGGGTGTGCCGTCTGTCAGAAATATGTCCTCCTGAAAGACAAAGCGGGCTCCAGCCCTTTTAACCCCCAGGTAGACCACAAAACTGTCCCCACTCCTAAGGGAAGAGATGTAGTCCAGCTCTATTTTGCGAACAACGGCATCTATCCCGTTTTTGTGCATCTCGATAAAGGGTATGCCTACCTCTTGACAGAATTTGTGACGCGCATGCTCGATATAGTGCAGATAATTCGCATTGTTGACTATCGACTCACAATCGAGCTCGTAATCACGCACCTCCATCTCGAGCGCGTAACAGTATTTGTTATTGTCTTTTAGTATCATTGATGTTTGGCAAGTTTGGGGGTTAATCTCAAGTTAGAGGGTTAATCTCAAGTTAGAGGGTTAATCTTTAGACATTTATGTGGGGATGTGGGAGATGAAGTTTCTGAAATCCTCTTCGGCAGAGAAGGCGTTCCTCGGGACGGCAATCATTCCGCGCCCGTTTTTTAAACGGATAGTCATGCCGTCTCCTCCGGCTAACATCGGGCCCATTGAACTGTAGGGGAAAAACAGGTGTTTAGTTGCTTCCCAGCCTGTGATTGTCTCTTTCTCCTCTTCTGTCTCTTCATCTACCGTTCGTTCATAAACAGGCTTGAACAGTGTCACTTCGATGCCTTTGTCTGACAGTTCCAGAGTGTGCCATGAGACATTGAACGAATAGTCGGGCATCAATCCGAAGTAGAAGTACAGGTAGGCTATTGCCAACGGCAGTATGAGCAGGGCTATCATGACGGCTATCAAGGCGAAACGCAAATCGAGGGCGAACGCCAGGACGACAGACGCGAGAAAAAGAACCAATATGACCGCTATCGAAAGCGTCCCGTGTAGATAAACCAGTCGCGTGAAGTACGCACCCGTTGACAGACGGAAACGGTCGGTCTTCATTTCCCGTCACGTTTTCGGCGTGCCGCCTCATAAACCTGAAGATTCTGAGGGACAAGAACCTGGATGTAACCTGTTCCACGGTCATTGAGCAGCCGCTGCATGTCGATATACTTGTCTCCGTTCCCCTTTTTCATCGGAAAAACCTCTCCCCTTCTCTCCTTGGCTAAGTCAGACGCCTCCGAGTGGCCTTTCGCTCCGAGGCCCCTGAGTTCCGCCGACACACCGTCGGGGCGGCAATAGACCGGAACAATCTCGGCCACCGGTGGATAACCGAGCCCGGTCCACATTATGTATTCCTCACTGCCCACTCCGGAGTTTACCTCCTTAGCAGGGTGACAACCCTCGATGACAATGGTCGCGGTCGACTTATAACGGGGGATGAAATCCTGGTCTATCACCCAGCGGTCTGTCATGGCCGAACTACCGAAGTCCTTCTTATACAGGTCATGATAGAAACTGCGGCTGACCTCTTCGGTCAAAAGTTCGGGGGTTATGTTACGTTCCGCCGCGTAGGGTGCGAGAAGCGTCTCGGCGTTGGCCTCACGGATAAAACCATATCCGCTGTCAGGACGGCCTGAATGACTGTAGTTTGTCCGGATAAGCACACCGTCGGGCGCATCTTTGAGATCGTATCTGACATACGAGTGATTGTTGGTCTCAAAATAGGCGCCGGCGCCGGTAGCGTCTATCGCTCCGAAATTGGCCTCGACGCCCATCGGTCTCGGAAGGGTCTCAAGCAGGCGTGCGAAGTCTTCAACGGTCCGGCAGTTCTTGAGGGCTATTGTCATCACCAGTCCCTCCTTATCCATCAGTTTTTCGGGTACCTTATCATCCTTTATGTTGTAGGAGGCTGTGTTCATCACGGCGAACCCTTCGGTGTTCATTCCACACCAGGCCTCTTTGAGGCCGGTGTCGTCTGCGTTGAAAAGGGCTACGTAGGAGTACTCACCGTTCTTCCCTTCGACATACTCGACCTTATTGTCAACCGTCGAGGTGTCCCGGTGTTTCCACAACAGGGGTCTGCCATACGGATTGCAGTCAGCCGAGATTATGGCCGAAGTGCATGCCGAGGCCTTTGTGGCACCAGCCAGACACAGTAGCACAAAACCAAGATATATGAAGATTTGTTTTTTCATCAGAGAAAAGTGATTCTTAAGAAAGTAACTCTTGAAAGTTACTTAACTACAAATTTAATCCAATAAAACCGAAATGCAAAACAATATCGAATCAAATCTCTCCAATCTCCCGAAAGATCCTTTCATGCTCTTGAGCGTCATCAATATGAAACTTCGTGACAGTGAGCGGAATCTCGGTGAGTTGTGTCGGGCTGAAGACATAGACCGAGGCGCGCTTGAGAAAGTCCTCGGCGATGCAGGCTTCACATATCTTCCGGAGGCCAATCAGTTCCGTTGACACGCTCTCAGGTCGCTGACCGATTCTCGCTCGTGCGCCGTGACTCCGTTTTCGAAAACGCGACCCGGGTTCATAAAGTAACTCGGGCAATAGGACCACGTTTTATAGAAACGAGACCAAGGAGCAGCAGATGACTCGAGCCTGGAGGCAATAATATTACTAACAAAACCCGGAATCAGAACGTAACTTCAAAGATTACCCACTCGATGATGAAGGAGAGGATGAAAAGGATGAAGGATACGAAAGCGAACAGATCCAGCTTCTTCGAGGCGTATGGATTGAGGCCGCTGAGATACAGGGCGCATAGATGAACAAAGATGGCCATGAAAACGAAGAAGCCGTCACAAAACGCCCACCAGCCCAACGAGGCTTTCCACGAAAAGGTGACAACCAGATAGATAATGGCCAGAATCAAGGCGACCCAGCTCAACAGTTTATTCTTAAGCAAATTTTTCATGATAGTTTATTTTGGAACCGTCAGGTACCTTAACGTGCAACTTTGAGCGATTGAGCGGGACCCTCAGACGTTACGGCCGAGATAACATAAAATCCGCTCGGCTGATCTTCAATGTTGACCACTGCCGTGCGTTGGTTTTTTCCGTAGGTCTGAGCCAATACGGATTGGCCCGAGATGTTGAACACGCGAACAAGCTCAAGGTCTGCGGGATAGTCAATTTCATAGTGTCCCGCACCAAGTCCTCGGATAACCGGTGACGAGGGCTGCCCCAATTCGGCTATTATCCTTTCGGCACATCGTGTCTCGACCGGATACATCTCCATTATCTCATCGTGAAACGCGAAGGGGGGGTCTTCGACCTCTACCTCGGCTACGGGCTCGCCACCGAGTCGGCCAACGATACCGGAGGCATACAACTCGGAGGGGAAGAGACGCATGTTCCATGCTGTCAGGGAACCGGGGAAACGTATCTTGGCATAATCACCCTGGAGGCCGACGACATCGAGCGGCTGATAATCGCCGTCATGTCCCACTCCCAAGACCGTCGAACCGTATGCGCTTAGCTGATCTGCCAACATGCCGTCCCACTGATCGGGTGTGTAAAGCTCACTGAAAAGTGAGTCGTCATTGGGAAGGTCACGCAACAGAAGCTCAAACTCCTGTGCCTTCTCTGCCTCGTCAGGAAGTGAGAAGCCGGACTGTACCGGTGCGGTCAGGACGGTGTTGATATACGAGTTTTTATTCTGCCAGGCGCTGACAGCCTTCTCAGAGACTGCCGAGTCATACCGAATCAACTCTATTTGGCGTGCGTACTCCCGCAACAACTCCTTCACAGCCGGGTCCATCGTGTCGGGATTGAAACTCTCGTCGAGGCTGTAGGCCAGGATGGGCATCAGCTTGTTTTCAGCCGATATGATTACGAAACCTCCACGGGGCGAGTTGTATGTAAAGAAGGGAGTGAAAAGCTTGCGAGTGGTCAGGTCCTTACCGTTATAGACCATCTTGACCGGACCCGTAACCTCACCGTAAGCGGCATTGAAGAAGGTCTGGGCCCAGTTTTTCGCATCTTTATGGTAGACGCTCTCAGCCTTCGCACCGAAAACCGATGCAAACACCAGAGACATGAGTGTTATTATCCGACAGAATGATTTCATACTACTATAACGCTTCTCCGCCCCAAAAAGTGTAACCCCCCACCCCACATTTTCACCCCCTACACCACCCCAAATACCCAGGACCCCTCATAGTTCAGTGACGCGAGCGAAGCTCGTGTGCCGATAACCCTGCATACCCGGAGTCCCCAAAGCCCCCTAAACTTCCTAAAGACCCTAAAAAATCAGCGGCACCCCCAAAGAGGGTGCCGCAAAAATAATTCTTTCTTCGGATGGCATTATCCTTCTGCCGACAGGATTTCCGACTCTTCGACCTCCGCGTTCGGCTGAACGTTCGGAAGCTCGAGACCCAGATGTTTCTTCTTGTCGACTATCTTCAGATAAAGACCAATCAGCAATGCGGCCACACCGAGACTCGCCAGCATGACGAGCGCCCAGGTATAGTTGTAGCTCACAGAGGCTACCTCCTCACTCATGGTACCGGCTGCTACCTGCGCCTCGATATCCTTGTTGGTAGAGGTGAGCACCTTACCGATAAGCATCGGGAAAAGCCACAGACCGATGTTCTGAATCCAGAAAATCAGCGCGTAAGCCGAACCGATAATCTTTGAGTCCACCAGCTTGGGAACCGAGGGCCACAGAGATGCGGGAACGAGAGAGAAGCTGGCGCCGAGCACAAGAATAGTGATGTAGGCCACAATGACGCCACCCACCGCGTTACCCCTGAACTGGGGAAGGATGAACGCGAACGTAAGGTGACAGGCAATCAGCAGGATTGAACCGAGAACGAGCATGGAGGCCGCCTTACCCTTATAGTCAACATACTTGCCGAGGATAGGAGTGATACCCACTGCCAGAAGCGGGAAGACCGCGAAGATGGCGCCGGCACTCTGTTTCATATATCCCATCCAGCAGTAAACGACCAGGGCTGCGATGGATATACCGAAAAGCAGACCCTTCATGCCCTTCTGCTTGGCGAAGTTACCGGCAAATGCGGTGGCTGCCACGACAAGCATGATGACGTACTGAATGTAGGTCACAGCGTCTTTAGCCCAGAAGGAGTCTTCCGCGAGGGGGGTGAACTCAATGTTACACTGGAGCATGTTGACCGCATATTTCTGGAAGGGGAAGATGGCGGAGTAGTAAAGCACGCAGAGAAGGGCCACAAGCCAGAATCCGAGGCTCGAAAGGATCTTACCGAGGTCGGAGATTTTGAAGGGATCGTCTTTTTCTTCAGCCTCCCCGGTCTCAGCGTCCAGCTTCTTGTCCATGAAGAAGTAGACGATAAACATGATGAGGGCGATCATAAGGAGAACCACACCGAAGGCAACCGAGCGGCTGACATTGATTGTGCCACCCATTTCGGCAAACATCGGCGAGAAGATCATACATGTTGCGACACCGAGACGTGCGAGAGCCATTTCAGAGCCCATCGCGAGGGCCATTTCGCGTCCCTTGAACCATTTCACGATACCGCGGCTGACGGTGATACCGGCCATCTCGACGCCACAACCGAAAATCATGAAGCCTACTGCCGAGAGTTTTGCCGACGCGGGCATCCCTTCGTAGAAGGGAGATACGCCCAATTCGTCAAAAATGGGTATATAGTTGAGGTGGTTGGTGAACCAGATGTCGAGGGGACTGCCGATGAAGGCGTCTGTCAGCGCATACCAGTTTATCACCGCGCCAATCAGCATCACCGCTCCCGAAAGGACCGCCGTGAAGCGGACACCCATCTTGTCGAGGATGATACCCGCGAAGATGAGGAAGAAGATGAATACGTTCAGGAACGTTTCAGAACCCTGCATCGTACCGAAGGCGGTGGAGTCCCATCCTCTTGTAGACTGAAGCAGGTCTTTGATCGGCGACAGTACGTCCATAAAGACGTATGAGCAGAACATCGCGAAGGCCAGTAAGCCGAGGGCCAGCCAGCGTGCCCATGCCTTGTCACGCAGAGAGACGACTTTCGCCGCTCCCGCATTTGTCTCTGTTGTTGTCATTCTTATGATGTTAGATAATTATGTTGTACAACTCAATAAATCCACCATCGGCGCCCAACAATTTCCCCGAGGCCGATTTGCCGACAAAGTTACATTTTTTCAGCCACTCTCCCAAACATTATGCCCTCCTCTCCTCAAAAAAATGACTGTCCGACTAATGTGTCAGACAGTCATATATTTTGACGTGGCCCTATTATAAGTAAATCTAAATAGGCTTCTTTCTTTTACTTATCTAAATAGGTCTCTGTCTTATTTTTTAAGGGAGATTAGAGCACACTGCCCTCACCGCCGTCAGACTTCCTTGTTGTGTTCGAGAAGGAGGGTCATCGAGGGACGGTCGCAGATTTCTGAGGGGCCGAAGTACTGGATGGGACCGGGATACTGATAGAGGGTGTTCAGCATGAGGGTCTCGCGCATGGAGGCAAACTTCAGGTAGGGACGGCCGTTGAGGTTCACGAGCGCTTTCTGAATCACGGGCTTCATCTCGCCGTGACGCTTCTCCATGTTCATCATCATGGTGATGGGGATACCGCCGGCAATCCAGTCCTCCGTCTTGGCGGTGAGGTTGCGAACGGAGCTCATGTAGCCAGTCAGGCCAGCGTTGATGAGCATGGCGGCGTTATAACCCAGGGCATAGCAGTAGTCGGCGTCGAAGTTGGTCGGGTCAGCGCAGCGACCTTCGTATCCGAAGAAGTGGTGCTGAGTGGCGAACTTACCGACGTATGCTCCCTCTTCGGCCATCTCTTCGAGACGCTTGCCGACCATGCGGCTGATGAGGCTCTCAGTGTCGATGAGCGATACCTGAACGTTTCCGTGGCTGTCGCGGTCAAGGCTCAGCTGGAGAGCGATGTCTTTCGGAAGGCTCTTGAAGAGGTCGGCGTTTGCCGGGCTGAGGAACGAGTGGATAGTCTCGAGCTTGTCGAGTTCCTCGCGGCCTTCGAGCTCTGCGGCATGCTCGACAAGGACGTCGTTGAGCTCCTGGATGAGCTTGTTCATCGAGGGGATGAACTCGATAAGACCTTCGGGAACCAGGACGGTACCGAAGTTCCAACCCATCTTCGCACGCTCGGTGATCATGTAGCAGAGAGCGGAGACGATGTTGTCGAGCGTCATTCTCTTAGCCTTGACCTCCTCGGAGATGATGCAGTAGTTGGGCTGGGTCTGGAGGGCACATTCGAGGGCGATATGGCTCGCCGAGCGGCCCATCAGTTTTATGAAGTGATAGTATTTCTTGGCTGAGTTACAGTCACGCTGAATGTTGCCGATGACTTCTGAGTAAACCTTGCATGCGGTGTCGAAGCCGAACGAAGTCTCGATCCACTCGTTCTTGAGGTCGCCGTCGATGGTCTTCGGAACGCCGATAACCTGAACGTCAACCCCTTTTGCCTTGTAGTATTCGGCAAGGACGGCTGCGTTGGTGTTAGAGTCGTCACCGCCGATGATGACGAGGGCCTTGATGTTGAGTTCTTTCAGAACCTCGAGGCCGGCGTCAAACTGATCGGGCTTTTCGAGTTTGGTTCGGCCAGAACCGATGATGTCGAAACCGCCGGTGTTACGGTACTCTTTGATATAGCCGGCGGTGAGTTCCATATACTGGTGGTTGATGAATCCGGAGGGACCCATGAGGAAGCCGTAGAGACGGGACTCCTTGTTGATGGACTTAATGCCGTCAAAGATACCGCTCACTACGTTGTGTCCGCCGGGGGCCTGGCCGCCGGAAAGGATGATGCCTACGTTGAAGGGCTCCTCAACGCGCTCTGCTTCGTCGGCGGGTTCGAATTCCACCACCGGAAGACCGTATGTATTGGGGAACAGTTTTTCTATTTCTTCCTGATCGGCCACGGAGTGTGTGCGTTCACCGATTTTCAATTTTACCGGGCCTTGAAGAGCCTTGGGGAGTTTAGGCTGGTATTCAGCTCTGACTCTCTGAAGCGGACTTTTTTTCATAGTGCGTGATAATACCTAAGAGAATTGCCGGCCACCTCGTTCCGGTGGCGTTGTTAATTTTGCAAAATTACAAAATATCTGTCTTTTTAACAACTGTTGACCTCAACTTGTTCTGCCGTCGTCCCAAAATTAAGGCCCCGGCGAGTATGGAATCCGCCGGAGCCTGCTTTTTAAAGATGCGGGTATTTTAAAGAGGCTATGTTGCCGGAAGCTTTTACTTCAAGACGCGTTTCTTGCCGTTGATGATATACAGGCCTTTGGAGAGTGTCGAGAGACTTTCCGCATCGGCCTCTTTGAGAAGCACGACTCCGTCAGGTCTGATTACGGTCACTTTACCGTCTGCCTCTCCGACCTCCTCGACCTTAAGGCCGGGGACCTTGACAACCTTCACCTGACCTGACTGGCCATTGATGGCGGGCAGGTAAAGGGTCCGCCAGAACTCTTCTGACAGCTCTTCGCCATTTATGTTCATCAGTGCGCGGAATCCCATCTCGGGATCGTCTGACTCGAAAGTCAGTGCCAGTCCGTAAGATGACGATACGTAGTAGGGGTTGTAGAACGTGCCGGTGAAGGGATCTATCTCCAGATTGTCTGTCGAGATTTCAACTCCGTCGTCGAGCGTGATTGTCCAGTCAGAATAGATGAAGTCTTCCCAAATCGGGCTGTGTGCATAGACGTTTGTCGAGTTTTTCGGCGTATAGATGGCAATGTTGCCCATCGCCCCTGGGGCGAATGCGTCGGGATAGAGCATCGCAGGCTGTTCACTCTGTGTGACGAACGTACGCAACAATGCAGCGTTGTAGAACGAGCCGTTGTCGATGCGGGTGATTCCGGCGGGCAGCGTCACTCTTGTCAGATGTTCGGCGAAGGTGAACGTGTCGCTGCGCATGTCGGTCACTTTGTACCCGTCGATGGTTGCCGGTATCGCCACCTCTCCTTCATATTCACCGTTCACTGACGATACCACTCGGGCTGTCTTGTCTTTCTCGGACGTTACCTGATAGGCTATTCCATCCTTTGTCTTCACCTCGCTTGTCACCATCAGGGGATAGATCGGAGAGAGGTATGCGCCAGCTTCGTCGGTCACCTGCCAGTAGTAGTATCCGGCCTGGAGGTCAAAGTTCATTGACTGGAAGTTGACAATTGACTCTTCCTGAGAGTCGAGGGTGACGGTATAGGGACCGAAGGAGTTGACCTCCTTGAAGCTGGGTGCCTCAAGCAGCTTGATGTAGAACTTTTGCGCAACCTGCGCGTAGTGAACGTTCTTGGCGGTCATCATCAGGCCCATTCCGCCCTGTTCGAGGGTCCAGAAGTTGGGAGAGATGCCGCTGAACGTCATCTTTGCATAGGCGCTGACATCCCTGTAGGAGTCTACGGTGTTGATGAGGTTGTCTGAGATGAGCGCCCCTTCACGGGTTGTCACAAGGTAGTTGCCCTGGTTGTCCATGAGGTATACCTCATAGGGTCCTTCGGGGTTTGACTGCTCGATGACGAAGTCTACGTCGAGGGCAGAGTTGCCGGGGACGGTGACGAAGTTCGTGGTCTCGCGCACTGTTCCGGCTCCCCCTTTGCCCTGCTCATAGAGCGAGAGGGTCAGCTCGTTGTTATAGTCGCCGCCGCTGACATTGACGACTGTGGCCCGGAAGACCTTTGCTCCGTCGGCATAGATGACGGGCATCGTGCGCGGAATACCCGCGAGGAGCTTCGGCTTGTCTTCGTCGGCAAGGCCTTCGTTGGTGTAGCTGTATTTGCCTCCGCTGACATTCAGGGTAACGTATGTCTGTGTGCCGACCATCACCTGGATGGGATACCACTCGTCGTTGACCTTGAAGGCGGGCTCGACCTTATAGCGGCCGTCTGCCAGTCCGGATACGTTACATGTGTAGTCACGTATCATGTAGAGGGACTGAAGAGAGAAGGATGAGGAGGAGAAGTAACGTGCCTGTCCTCCGTCAGCGGGAGTAACCTTTAGGCCCAGTGTTCCGCTCACAAGATAGCCGAGGGGGTTGTAGAAGGCATTGTATCCTTCCGGGTCGGAGTCAACGCCATATTTTCCGTCACCTTTATAGATGAATGAGCCGGTGCTGAGTAGGGTCACCTGTTTTCCGGTCTCACCCTCGGACTTCTTCAGTCCGGTGATGATGGTCTGCTGGGCGTTGTAGCCGCCGGCAAACGAGCCGGTTCCGCCGACTCCGGGATTGAGGGCGTTCAGAAGGTAGTAGCCGTCCTGATAGCCACTCCAGCCCCAGTTGAAGTGGAAGTAGTTGTTGCTCAGATAACCGTCACAGACAAAGGCGTGGCCGCCTCTTGAGGAGGCGCCTGAGTAATATACGGGACGGTTGGCCTCGAGCTCTGCGTAGACCATGTCGTTCCATTCAGACATCTTGTGGTAGTCGCGGAACTCGAGTTTCATGTTCTCGTTATATCCGAAATAAGTAGACAGTGCGATGGGCACGTTGAAGGAGTAGGCTCCGGAGGCCCAGGGGCTGTATTGCATATACACAGAAGCGCCGCATTGTCTCATCAGGATGGCGACAGCGTCGGCCTCTTCTGTGGTGTAGCCACGGTTGTCATACTCGTCGAGCATGTAGTCCCAGTCGAAGTACGTACCATCAAAGTCCATCTCACTGTTGCTGCCGACCGCCATTTCGGGCCATTCATGATATTTCATGATCTGCGCCATGGCTGTAGCCACACATCCTGTCGGATACTGGCCGGGACAGTATTGGTTATAGGGCGCCATCTGGTCCCACTTGGTCTTCAGCATGGGTTCGATAGCTTTGCGGTCTGCTACCGGCGCCTGCCTGTGGGCAGACGCTGTGGCGGTCATGTCGACACCTTCCTCACGATACATGCCCGCGATGTCACGACAGTATTCTCCCAACCACCATTTCATATCCGGAGAGAGCCTCTTCTCGTCAAAGGCGCCATTATCCGAGAATCCTAAGACGGCGGGCAGTCGGTCGTCGGCCGACATGATGACGAAGCCGTTGTCCGAGTTGTTGAAGACATAAAAAGCCGGTGTGTCCATACCCTCCGCCTTAGCCGTATAGACCGGAGTTAGGTCAGATTGCATCGGGATTCTGGCCTTGAGCGGAGATACTGTAGCGGTGAATTCCGAAAGGCGCGTCAATGCCTCTGCAGGCGTCAACGGACTTCCGTATGCACTCACCGACAGGCCGAAGATTCCGGCTATGACCGATAGAGTTTTCTTATTCATGGTTAGTGGATTAATATTCGAGTATTCGGAGAATGTACCGTAGGTGAGGATAGCGTAAGGGGGAATTCAAGGTTATCCTCACCTACGGTAGAGCAAACTGAATGTGTCGTGATTTTATATAGAACCCTGGGGGTCGAGAAACAGGATGTGACTTACGGAATCAGGACTTTGGCAGTCTTTCCGTTTGTCACCTTGATGTACAGGCCGCTTGTGGGCTCGGCCACCTCTACACCCTGAAGGTTGAACCAGCGTGCGTCGCCCTCTTCGATGGCTTCCTCTATGACAGAGGTCGGAGCAGAGATGGTCAGAAGCATGTCTTTGAGGTTCAGCTTGACCTGATACTGGCCGCTCTTGGCTTTCCACGAAGTGGCTGCCGAAGCGTTCACATTGGCGGGGAATTTAACGACCGAGAGCGGTGAATCAATATTGATTTCACAGTCTTTTGATGTCGCTCCGTATCTGTCACCGCCGTTGACTGCGTCCCAGTCACTTCCGGGTGTGGTGATGAACGAGAAATAGCCGACGCCGGCTGCCGTATCAACGGCATCGATTTTCACGCCGTTCCAGATATAGACACCGTCTGTGTGGGTGGCGGACAGAGTGGTAGTGGTGTCCCAGTTCTGGCCGTTTATGTTGCCTATGAGATACATCTTCTCGGGATAGTTTCCGGGGACGGGGTCAGGAGTGGGATTGTTTGAGTTATAGACACCCTGATCTCCGGCGGTTGTGTAGAGGTGATCGGCATAAGCGACGAGGTCAGCGGTCTTCGTGGCGTCACCGTCACCGGCGTTGAAGATGATGCCCGTGGTTCCGGCCGGAACAGTGTATTTCCATACATTGTCTTTATGTTTCGTCATGGACACTCCGGGCCATGCGGGACTGTTCGCGGGCCAATAGTAAATGTAGGGGGTGGCCCATCTTGACTGAGTGTTGTCGAAATATACGTCAAACGAGGTTCCGGGATTGGGCACGGGGTCGGGAGTCGGGGTAGTGCCTACCTTGGACCATACGCAATAGTCTGTGCCTGTAGCCTTTATATCGGCATTTGAGTAGCCGGAGGGGGCATCCATGGTTGAACCGATCTTAACGACAAGCGTTCCTTTCGTACCGGTGACTTCGGCCATGTAGCAGTCGCGCGAAGTCTTGAGTACCCTGACGCTGCTCTCGTTGTGCACACCGACGGCGTTGCGGATGGCGATGAGTTTCTTCAGCTCGCTCTTGTATTGCGACCAGTGTTTCCAGAAGATACAGGGTGTGCCGGGCGAGCAGAGGATGAAGGCGTTGGCCGCCACGATGTTGCCGTTGAACTTGTTATAACCGTCACGATAGGTGTCGTGGTTGTCGATGAAGGTGACGGAATAACGGTTATAGCCGTAGTGTATCATGCCTGCCGGCTGATCGGTGGTGCCGAGGGCCTTCCATACAAGTTTCGTATAGTCCTTGTTATAGAAGGCGTCGTTGATGCAGTATTTCAAGGGATAGTCGAAGGCTGCAGACTCCTTGCCGGTGGATTCTATCCAGGCTGCGACGGCGTCGTAGCTTCCGTCCCAGTATTCGCCCACGCTGAAGGTCGGCTTTGAATACTGGTTATAGATCTTTGTATATTGGCCACCATAACCTTTACACATGTCGAGGCGGAATCCGGCATAGCCGAGTTCTTCGAGAAGGAATTTGCAGTAGTTCTTGACGTTATCCTGCACCGTAAGGCTGGTGTGGTCAAGGTCACGCGAGCCGTTGAAGTCTTCACCGGTATCGGGGGCTCCGGTCGGCTTTGCCTGACCCGATGCGTTCTTCACCTCGTCGGTGCTGCAGATGTGCTCGGGACCGAGTTTGTAAGTCTTGCCGTTCCATGTCTCGGCGGGGAAGTTGGTCCAGTTGGAGACACCGCTTCGGTGATTGACGACTACGTCTTCTATGATGCCTACACCTTTATTTTTAAAGGTGCTTACCATGGTCTTGAGCTGACTCTCCGTTCCGAATGAGCTGTTGTGGTTCGTGAACCAGTAGACCGGATCATAGCCGTTTGACGGGCTGGAGGCACATTTTGCACTGTTGGGCACCCAGATGAGCTTGAAACTTTCAGCCAGTTCGTCGGCCTGGTTTGTGAGTGTTACCCATTTGGTGTTGTCCGTTCCGTTGTACGAGTCCCAATAGAATCCCTGCAGCATGACTCCTTCATATTTTGAAGGCCAGCCTGCCGCGGATGCCTGGGAGAATGCGGTGAGGGCCAATCCGGCAATCGCCGCTAAAAATTTCACTTTCACGATAGTTAAGTTTTTATACCTGAGATGAATATTTATTTTCCTTTTTATTAGCTTCGTTGCGCCGGGACCTGTACCCTATCCACAGGTTTCGCGAGTAGGCTATAAAGCCGACGCTTTGGCCGAGGATGAGGACCGGGTCGAGACGGAAGATGGCGTAGGCAACGATAATCGAGCTTCCGGTCAACGACAGCCACCAGAAACCCGGGGGGAGTTCCGAAACTCCGGCCTTGCGCGAGACGTACCATTGATATAGGAAGCGCAGGGTGAAGATTATCTGTCCGGCTGACCCGAATATCACCAGCCATAGGGGCACCTTGTCATTGAAGATGAATGTGTTGATAAAGTCATGGACATCCCCCATAACCAACACAAGCGCCACTATCGGAGTGAATATCAGCAGAATCCGGAAGACCATGGGGACATCTTTCCAAATCCCTTTTGCCTTCAGGTTCCAGATATAGACATAATAGGATATGAACTGACCGAGCACAATGGCGAAGTCCTGCCTCAGCCACCCGTAGATGAAAAGGAGGTAACTGCCGGCTATCGACAACACCCAAAACACCGAGGGCGAGAGTACCTTGCGGGCCCTCTCGGACATTATCCACTGGACAAGTATGCGCGCGGAAAAGAATCCTTGCGCAAGAAGCCCTATGGCCATTATCCAAAATCCGTTCACCTTCGTTAGTTAGTCTTTTTTACGTTTGGTATTAGTCTTTCGGCACTCTTGATTCACGCTTCTGCCTCTTTGCGCGCCGGCTCAACAGAGCGTCTGTCTTTTGAGACCACACCCATGTCAGTGTCGGCTATCTCATTGAAGAGATAACGCTTGCGCATCCACCGGTAGGCGAAACAGTCCATAAACGGTGAGACGAGTCGGTTCCAGAGATGATACTTAGACACTCCCGCTGTCCTCGGGAAGTGCCGGACCGGCATCTGCTTCATCTTCCCCCTCTCAAACAGTATGAGCGCGGGGAGGAAGCGGTGCATACCGGTAAAAAACGGGAGTCTCTGAGCTACATCCGTGTGGATTATCTTCAAGGGACATCCGGTGTCCGTAGCCGTGTCGCCGGTCATCTTGCGTCTGAAACCGTTCGCTATTTTGGACTGCAGGTTCTTGAAGCCGGAGTCCTTGCGGTTTGCTCGGATACCGGTGACGAGTTCATACTCGTCGGTATACGGCAGAAGAATGTTGAAATCTTCTGGCGCCGTCTGAAGATCGGCGTCGATATAGCCGGTCAGACGCGAGCGTGAGTTATCGAACCCGGCTTTCATCGCCGCGCTCAGTCCTCCGTTGCGCGCCATAGCTATATAATAGAAGTCCTCGTTGCGTCCGCAGATCTCCTTTATCTTCGCCAGGGAGCTGTCGGTCGAACCGTCATCTACAAACAACACACAGCTCGGGACAGCCGCCTGAGGAAGGAATTCCGCAAACGTCTTCTCCAGACGCTCCATGTTGTCCTCTTCGTTATAGACGGGACAGACTATAGTGAGCTCGTATTTATCGCTATATTGCTTTTTCATTGTTTTTCAAGTATGACAAGGTCTCCGGCCTTATCCAGTTTTACATATTCGCCCTGGATAAGCGTCGGATCGTTCAGATATTTATAAGGCATTATAAGCAGGGAGCCCTTCCGGAGGGCCGACAGCCGCTCCGCGTTGTCTCCCGCCTTGACCGGGTCCAACACCTCGACGGGTCTCCCGAGATACACATCCATGTTTTCAGCTCTCGAGACCCTCCATGTATACACCTCCCGCTGAGGCTCGTTCGCTATAATCGGTTTCACCCGGCCTGCTATCCGGCCATAGCCGATATACGGGTTGAAATCACCGACCGCGAAAGAGGCGACCAGCACGGCACCAATCAATCCGTAACCGAGGGTCATGACAGACTTTCTCAACGAGCCTCCCTTGCGAAACAGGATGACCAGACTTATGATGGCCGATAGGGAGATGATGCTTCCTGCGACATATATGACGGGCATTATCCACCTGCTGTGATGACTGTCATAGTGGAGAAAGAGGATAACCACGGCAGTGGTCGACAGGACGGCTGCGGGCACTGCCACCGCTGCCTTTAACCATCGGGAACCTTCGTATCGGCTTATCAGTATCGCCGCGAAGTAGACAAAGAAAGGATATGCCGGGAGGAGGTAGACCTGAAGTTTTCCGCTGATGAAGGAGAGTATCACGATTGTCGACACCCCGACGCTCAAAAACAGCTTCTCTATATCGCTCTTTATCAACGACCTCCGAATCAACGCCACGAGTACGCTCCCCAGCACCAGGAAAGCCCATGGCATGAAGGTATACCACATTGAGACCAGATAGTAGTAGAAGGGCCGCTTGTGGTGAAAGGAGTTGACAGCCCTGTCTACAGTTTGATGAAAGAGGAGGTTGTCAAGATAGTCCGCTCCGCCGTCAAGATAGACTCCGCCGAACCAGACTGCGCACAGCGCCACTATCACGAGCCATGTCTTCAGGTTCCAGTACTTAATCCAGCTTTTGAGCCGTCCGACAGTGAACAGATATGTCGCCGTCCCTACGAGCGGGATGATTATGCCTAACGGTCCTTTTGTGAAAACCGCAAGGAAGACGTAGATCGGGAAGAGCCACGAAGACTTCCGCGTACCTTCTCCGCTGTCCATCTTATAGAACTCGTAGAGAGCCAGGACTATCCACATGGTCATGAGCATGTCCATTCTCAGGGTGACCATCATGCCGGTAAAGAGGCCGCAGGTGAGCAACAACATGGTCGCCATGGCCCGATACTGCTCACCGAGGACGCCGCGGGTCCAGCGGTCCATGATAAGGGCGCACACAACGCCGGGGATGAGCGAGAATAAAGATGTAAGCCACAAGCAGTTATCACCCGCTATCCAACGGCAGGCAATCACAATCCACATATAGAGCGGTGGCTTGTCCGCATAAGGGATACCGTGATTGGTGAAGGCGAAAATCTGACCGTTAGAGAGGGCTTCATCAGCAATACTGACATACCGAAGCTCATTTGCCGGAAAAAAATCCCTGACAAATGACAACGGAATCAACGCAATGATCACCCATATTATCGGCAACCAAATCGAGTTGAACAACCGGTTTTCTCCGGTTCGTATGGCGTGTGACTTCTTCACAAGAGGCATATTGTTGCGCTTACAAAATTACAAAAATGGGACGGTCAAAAAAAATTTTTAAGAAAAATTTGGTCAGAAGAAAAATAATTCCTAATTTTGCACTCGCAAAGGGCAAGAAGGAAGCAACAGATGTCCCGCAACTCATCTGAAGTCAACCTGCAACAGCCATCCGAGGTCACCCGACGAGTCCCGAGCAACACACATAAGGTTCCATGTCCGAGTGGTTAGGTACCGGTCTGCAAAACCGTTCACACCAGTTCGAATCTGGTTGGAACCTCCACCAAAGCGAAGCCGCCAGCGGCTTCGCTTTCCATTTTATTGGTAGTCACCGCTTTACCAGTGCTCAAGTGGCCTACTTCGGCACAAGCCGAAATGGCAGTGCAGGTCAGAATGTCCCGGAAATACGACTGGTTTCCTTTAAATTTTTTTAATCTGGACATAACGAAGGGGATAACTTGTTTCCAGCAAAGTTATCCCCTGTTTGAATTACTCTTATGTTAGACGAGACTCTTATGATAAGAGACTCAGGCTTTGATAAGAGACTCAGGCTTTATGATTAAGCCGGATGTATCCCTTTATGAACTGCACTATAAAGCGTTTTCTGGACAAAATCATTGATTGTGGTACCCGCTTCGGCCGCAAGGGCTGCTATATCCCTGTGGAGATCAGAAGAGATGCGGACCATGAATTTTCCGCTGTACGGTTGTGCCGCCTCTACACCCCGCTCCTTACAGCTCTCAAGATAGAAGTCCACAGATTCTTCAAAGTCCCGACGGATGTCCTCGACCGATGTTCCCTCGTAAGAGATCAGGGTTCCTTTCAGTCCGAGAACCTTTCCGTAAAAGCAATCGTCTTCAGGGCTGAATTCAACCGATCCCTGATAGCCTTTATATTTCAAATATCCCATATGATGCTTTCTTTATATTAAACCTATTTCCTGTAGGAACTTTATAAGTTGGTTTACCTGATAGTGTTTTAAATTTCCGTCCGGATGTGGTTTGTGCAATAATAATGACTTGCCTTCCTTTATAAATTCCACTCTCGAACCGGAAGTCCTCCCGTTTGTGTATTCTTCAAATCCAAAGAATTTAAGCAGGACCTTTGCTTCATTATAACTGAAATCTTTGGGCTTATTTAGGAGCCTCTCAATCAGTTTTTCCTTTTTTGACATAACGCTAATTTATAAAACATAGTACAAAAGTACTAAATTTAGTATCTAACGCCAAATTTTGTACAAACCACCCTCGCTGCGCCATCCAGGTCATCGCAACTCCCAAAACACTTTGAGGACAATCTACTGTTCGAGCTCGGATTGAAGACGAGAGAAGGAAGAACGAGTATTTAACGAATTTCTGAAAACTTCACCGAGAAGGTGAGTTTAACGAGACTCTTCTTCAAGATCGTCGGCAAGACTCTCAAGTTCAAAAGCGATTGTATATATCGCATTGCTTAAAGTCTTCAGTTCTTCCTTTGTAAACTTGGCAGGTTTACCGTTAATGTTTGTATTATTTAATTTTTGGCTAAACCAACTTCCGGATTTACCGAAAAAACGTTCAGCGATATAGGCACCGTTTACGACCCTTAGAAGATCCTCGCGGCCCATTTCCCTCATTTTGGATAATATTGGACTATTTTTGATCATTTTGTTAGCGAGTGCAGCTCTTCCTGAATTTATCTATATGAACTTGTTGTGGAAAAGTCCGGCTTTCATGTTGTCTGAAGTGCTTGAGGACATCAGTTTAGGTGATGGGAGGGGCTGACGACAGGGGTTATTGGTAGCGGGCGTAGATCTCGGCTCCGAGTTTCTTGGCTTTGGCTATGTCTTCGGGCGTGTTCTTGACGCCGTATTTGGAGAGGGGCGGTATTACTACTCGCGTGCCGGGCTTTATGCGGTCGGGATGGCCCAGAATTTTTTGGTTCTCGTAGTAGATATAGGGCCATAGGTTGAAGTCTCCGTAATACTCCTTGGCCATTGTCGTCAGATAGCGGGTCTTGGATATGGTGTCGTATTTGACTTCTTCCTGTCCTCCGCTATTCTTGCCTGCATCCGAGACCTCAGTGGGTACGTCCGTTCCGCTTTCTTTTTCGGCAGTGACGGCAGGTGCGTGGCCGGATTCTTCTACACTTTTTTCCGGTGTATCAATTTCTATGCTTTCAATAACGGTTTCCCTGACGACTGACCCTGCGCCCAAATCTTTTTCATCATGGCCAAACGGCGTCCTGCCATACTTCGTCATGAAGGCAAAACCCATGCCGATAGCCACGGCTATCAGACAGACGGCGAAGCCCGCTATGAAGCCCCAGCCAAAACGGAAATGCTTTTTAGGCTTGCTAACCTCCACAGGCTCCGTGTACTGACTCGCAGTCGTACCGGTCATTGTCTCTTCTCCCTGTAGGGGGACTGTCGTGTTGAAAGCATCTGTCGCATTTACAGTAACCTCAGTAGAGCCAAAAGCTTCTCCGGGTATACCATGAACTTCAGCGGATGAATCGGAAGAATAAGCCACATCCGAACCCGAATTATCAGACACGGCGTCAACATCTGAAACGGCACTTTCAGACACAACGGCACCCTCCGAAACGGTACTTTCAGACACAACGGCCCCCTCCGAAACGGTACTTTCAGCCACAACACCACCCTCCGAAACGGCACTTTCAGATACGGCGCCAATATCCGAACCGGAATTTTCAGACACGCCGTCAACATTTGCACCGGATGTGGTGTCATAACCGGGTTCATGGTCCGAGTTGCTGAGGTCATCCTCTTCCTCTATCGCCTCGAGCTCCTCTTCACTGACACTGTCGTCCAGTTCGATTGTTTCAAAGAACTCAAAAGGTGCGTTTACTTCCTGGGCCAGCTCCTTGCTCGGCACGAAGGCAATCTTCACATGCTCCGCAATCTCGTTGGGTTCTCCCGAAGCAATGTTGACACTCCGGCGTGCTTCAACTTTTACGGTCTTGAAGGTACCGAGGCCCTTGACCTTGATAGACTCGCCGTCGGCCAACTCCTCGGAAATGATATCCGTAAGTCCCTTGAGGAAATCCTCGGCCTGCCGAATGGAGAGGCCAGAGGACTCCGCCATCATCTTTGCCGCCCTGTTTAACGATATCTTGTTGTTCATTGCTGTTGACCTAACCTTTATATATTATGCACCTTCCTGTCTCTCATTGACCCTTCTTTTCAGAATCGTCGAAGGGCGAAATACCAAGGCAACTTTCGGTGGAATCAGCAGACGCTTGCCCGTAGCCGGATGTACCGCCACCCTTTCGGAGCGCTTGCGAACCTCGAAAGAGCCGAATCCCGGCAGGTTAACCGAATCATAGGTCGACGCAGCCTCTGATATGACCGAGGTGAACGCCTCGAGAAGTCGGGAGGCCTCAGTAGGAGTAGTCGACGAACGGACAGATAATTTGTCAATAAGGGTCTTGGAATCCATTTCTCGAATTGTTGGGACAACAAATTTACAAACTTTTAATTATTTTTGCAAACACGATAATCCAAACCATTAACTCTAACCCTATAAACAATGAAGAAAATTCTATCCTTATTGATTATTCTTTGCTGCACCGTATGCGGTTATGCTCAGGTTGCATACAAAATCACCGGGAACGGACTTGAAAAGCCGTCATACATCTTCGGTACCCACCACCTCGCCCCGCTGAAGGTCCTCACCGAAGACAGCGTGGCCCTTGATGCCCTCAACGACGCCGAGCAGGTCGTAACCGAGATAGACATGACCCAGGACCCGCAGGAAATGCAGATGTCCATGATGCCCTTTATGGTGGCTCCGCCCGACTCCACCCTCTCCAAGGTCCTGACAAAAGAGCAGTTCGAAAAGGTCGACAAGCTTTTCAACGAACTGACCGGAGTCTCCATCGCCGTCATCGACGCAATGAGACCCATGGTGGCCTCATCCAACATCTCCATGATGCTGGTGATGAAGAGCATGCCCGAATATATGCAGGAGCAACAACTCGACTCATATATATCCAAAACGGGAGTCGAGCAGGGAAAGAAGCTCGTTCCGCTCGAGACAGCGGCCCAGCAGGCCCAGATCATGTTTGCCTCGCTGCCCATTAGTGAGCAGGCTGAAGGCCTCGTAGAACTTGCGGATGACCCTGAGAAGGGCCTGGAGATGTCAAAACGACTGAACGAAGCATACTTCAACCGCGATCTCGATGAACTGCTGGCCATTTCGCTCGAAGAAGACGACAATCCCGAGTTCATGAAGAAACTTTTAGATATGCGAAACGCCGACTGGCTGCGTCAGCTGCCTTCAATCCTGTCTGCCGGAAGCACATTCATCGGCGTCGGGGCCCTGCACCTCCCCGGTGAGCAGGGGATTGTCGAAGGGCTGCGCAAACTCGGCTATACCGTAGAACCTTTGGTCTCCGCTGACTAAAGGCCCTCCCGGAGATTGCGTCTGGAGGCCGGAGAGCCTGCTATGCTCTACAACACATAATATTTTTCACATATTTTTTGCATATATCAATTAGATTATCTAACTTTGAACTCGAAAAGAGGTATTAGAGGCTGAAAGAATTAATAAAAATTTAAAAATTCAGAGTCTAATCATATATACACAACAAACCAAACATCATAATTCTAACATGGAAATCCCATTTGCAGAAGCGTGGAAGATCAAAATGGTGGAACTCATCCACAAATCTACCCGCGAAGAACGTGAAAAATGGCTGAAAGACGCCAAGTACAACGTGTTCATGCTCCGCAGCGATCACGTATACATCGACTGTCTGACTGACTCCGGCACAGGTGCAATGTCTGACCGCCAGTGGGCAGCCATGATGACCGGTGACGAGTCATACGCCGGTGCCCGCTCTTTCTTCGAGCTCAAGGACACCATCAAGAAAATCACCGGTTTCGACTATGTCATCCCGACTCACCAGGGCCGCGCAGCCGAGAACGTACTCTTCTCACACCTCGTGAAGGAGGGTGACCACGTTCCGGGCAACTCCCACTTCGACACAACAAAGGGTCACATCGAGAGCCGCAAGGCCTTCGCCATCGACTGCACAATCGACGAAGCCAAAGACACTCAGCTCGAATATGACTTCAAGGGCAACGTCGACATCAAGAAACTCGAAAAAGAACTTCAGGAAAACGGCGACAAGATCCCCTTCATCATCGTCACCATCACCAACAACACCGCCGGCGGCCAGCCTGTTTCCATGGAGAACCTCCGCGGCGTTCGCGCACTCGCTGACAAGTATAACAAGCGTGTCGTTTTCGACTCCGCACGTTTCGCCGAGAACGCATACTTCATCAAGGTTCGCGAAAAAGGTTATGAAAACAAGACCATCAAGGAGATCTGCCACGAAATGTTCGATCTCGCTGACGGCATGACCATGTCTTCTAAGAAGGACGGTCTCGTAAACATGGGTGGCTTCATCGCAACCCGTCACGAGGACTGGTACGAAGGCGCCAAGAAATACTGTATCCCCTTCGAAGGCTTCCTTACCTATGGCGGCATGAACGGCCGCGACATGGCTGCGCTCGCTGTCGGACTCGACGAGAACACTGAGTTCGACATGCTCGAAACCCGCATCAAGCAGGTTGAATACCTCGCCAAGAAGCTCGACGAATACGGCATCCCCTACCAGCGTCCCGTTGGCGGCCACGCTGTCTTCATCGACGCCGACAAGGTCCTCGACCAGGTGCCCAAGGAGGAGTTCCCCGCACAGATGCTCACCATCCTCCTCTATCTCGAGGCTGGCGTACGTGGCTGCGAAATCGGCTACATCCTCGCAGACCGTGATCCCGTCACACGCGAGAACCGCTTCGAAGGCAACGACTTCCTCCGTCTCTGCATCTGCCGCCGCACATACACCAACAACCACATGGACGTCATCGCAGCCGCTCTCAAGAACGTTTACGACCGTCGTCACGAGATCAAGCACGGCGTGAAGATCGTATGGGAGACCGAGCTCATGCGCCACTTCACTGTTCAGCTCGAACCTATCACTGACTGATAACTTCACCTCTTCCGGCCCACCTTTGACGGTGTGGCCGGAAGCCGGATAAAACAACCGGTCCCGACTCATTGAGAGCCGGGACCGATTTTATTATAGGTTGAAAATTTATTTTGAAGAGCCAGGAGCTGCAGGAGTTGCGGGAGCTGCAGGAGTTGCGGGAGCTGCGGGAGCTGCGGGAGAGGCAGGAGATGTCGGAGAGGCGGGAGATGTCGGAGAGGCGGGAGCTGACGGGGCGACGGGTGCAGAAGGGGCTGACGGTGCCGGCTCCGGACCCTGAACGGCGGCTCCGGGCTGGGCGCCATCGCTTTCATAGAAGGGATACGGAAGGCCGAATGCCCTCGGTTTCGGATCCGGGTTGCACATGTAACCCTCCAGAATGGTATCCCGACCGGTACTGCCTTCGAAGACGTATAGCTTGAACTTATACAACATCACGGCTACATGTTCGAACAGTGCTGACTGGATTGCCTCATAAGGTATCCAATGCGATGTCGTGGTGAAGGCGTATATCTGCAACGGAATACCCTGAGAAGTCGGAGCCAATGTCGAGATGAAGCAGTCTGAATTCTTGTCTATCTCATTGCACGCATTCAGATACAGCTGGAGATAGGCCCTGAAGACGCCTAAGTTCGTATCGATTGTGCCGTTCACCAGACCTGCCGGGTTGTTGACATTATACTCCTGACCGGCATTGCGCTGCTCTATCTTCTTCTCTATCCAGGCCTTAAGCAACGGAATCTGAGCAAATTCCTGAAGCATCTTGTCGTCACACTGAACGATTGAGTCCGCATCTATGAGGTATGAACGCTGAATCCGTCGCGTATTGCTCGTCTGCATCGAACGGTAATTCTTGAAGCCCATGCTCACAAAATTGTAAGGGGGAACGTTTGTCGTCGTCTTGTCCCAGTTCTGAATCTTCACCGACGTCAGGGAGACCTCGGTGACAGTACCGTTGGCGTCGCCGATGGCGATCCAGTCGCCGACATGAAGCGAGTCGTTCTCAGACAGCTGGACACCGGCAACCACACCCAATATAGAATCCTTGAAGACCAACATCAGGACGGCGGCGAAGGCGCCGAGACCCGCTAACAGTGAGCCGGGTGACTTGTCGAGAAGGATGGCGAACGTGATGATGGCGAACATGATCCACACGATACCCTTCAGGAGCTGCACCAGGCCTCGGAGCGGGAGGCGCTTCTTATTCTCGCGCTCATCAACGTGATGCCAGATAATACCGATCATTATCACGAGGCAGCGCGCCACGACATAGGACAGATATATCCACGTCAGACGCGAGAGCCACATGGCCAGAGACGCATGGGTGGTCAGAGTGAACTGAATGAATATCAAAAAGACGGTCGCCGGGATGATTTTGGCAGCCTTCCCGAAGAAATTCGAGTTCATCAAATTGGCGAACATTGCACCCTTCACATGCTTCGATACGACTTTGACAATGCCTAAGATTATCCACGTCACAATGTAACCGATGCCGACAGCAATCAAAAAGACGGCTGCCGAATATATCCACAAAAAGAGGTTGGTGTCATGTTCAAGGCCAAACAGGGAAAGCAGCCAGTTGACAAGCTGCATTATCCACCGGGCAAGCATATAGGTATTTTGTTCGGTCTCGGGCGAGAGATCGACTTTGGGGACGACTGTCGAAGCCTTTTCGGCGACGCTGAGCAGGGCGCAAAGAGAAAGCATATATATATTCTGGTTTACGTGAGGCGGCCACAAGGAACGGTATGACCGAAAAAAGATATGGTAAAAAGATATAAGTAACTCTTAAAAATTAGTTTATATCATAAGTCGTTTCGAGAAACACTTTCTTTTTGAATCTTTTGAGTGTCTTTAAATCTTTGACCTCAGTCGTTTAGCTCGCTAAACTCCTTCGGTAAAGATTCAAATCCATCTCAAAATATTCTAAAAATAAAGTATTTCTAATTTTTAAGAGTTCTTAGTCTCCACATTATTACACATCAAGGCTCTACTTGGTTCATGGTCATGAATTATTTTTTGCACACAAAAATGAGTCCTGTGCAAAGGCACGGAAGATTACCAGGTTTTTACATTCTCTAATTATCTCATTGTTTTTCAATGTGATATAAGTCTGTTAAGATTTTTTCACACACAAATAACCATAAAAATAGACTAAAAATTTTGCACTACTCGTTTTAAGTATGTAACTTTGAAAGCGTAAAAAGACAAATCTCAGAAAAAACAGCATAAACATGGAACAGACTCTTGTTCTCCTCAAGCCCTCCGCCGTAGAGCGTGCTCTGATCGGCGAGATCATTCATCGGATTGAAAATCGTGGTTTAATAATCTGCGGACTCAAAATGATGCAGCTTGATGAGAAGATTCTGCGTGAGCACTACTCCCATCTCGTAGACAAGCCCTTCTTCCCCTCTATCGTAGAGTCAATGACGGCTTCACCGGTAGTGGCCATGGTTCTGAAAGGCGTAGACGTGGTCGAGGTGTTCCGCACCATGACCGGAGTCACCAACGGCCGCAAGGCCGCTCCCGGCACACTCCGCGGCGACTACTGCATGAGCGGACAGATGAACATCGTCCACGCGAGCGACAGCGTCGAAAATGCCAAAATAGAGATCGCACGTTTCTTCCGTGAGGAGGAAGTCTTCGATTACACCCCCGCCACCTTGAACTTCCTCTACGGAAGCGACGAATTAGGTTAACCGGAAATTTCCACTCTACTTTCCCCCCCTTCCTTCTCTTCTCCATCCGGTACAGAACAACAGGCAGACACTCGCCGACAGCGGCCTGCCTCCCAAAGGCTCTCTCCATCAAAATAATATAATGAAACTCCTGAAAAAAGCCCTATATATAGCCTTCTTGATAGCTTCGGTCGCCAGTCCGGCCGTCGCTCAGAAGACATCCCGCCACTCAAACGCCCACAAGGAACTTCTCGCAAGCCAGAAGTCCACAGGCAAAGAACAGATCAAGCTCATCGAGCAGAGCAACTTCATCGACCTGATGGAGGAGCCCGAGCCTGAGCTCGACCTCTACACCGAGGGCTGGAACTCCAAGATGGTCAATCCCTTCAAGGCTTCAGAAGTTCCCGACACAAAAGTTATCGACGTCACCGGTTTCGCAATGCCCTGCCCCGGTAAGATTACTTCTAACTACGGCTACCGCGCACGCTTCGGGCGCATGCACAAGGGTGTCGACCTCGCTATCCGCAGCAATGACACCATCTACGCCGCCTTCGACGGCAAGGTACGTCTGACAAACTACGAAGGTAAGGGTTATGGCAACTATGTCATCATCCGTCACCCCAACGGTCTCGAAACCGTTTACGGTCACCTCAACAAGCATCTCGTAAAGCCTGATCAGGTTGTACGCGCCGGAGATCCCATCGGCCTCGGCGGCTCCACAGGTCGCTCCACAGGTCCTCACCTCCACTTCGAGACCCGTTTCATGGGCTATGCAATCAACCCCTCGGCTATCTTCGACTTCGCCAACCAGACGACCCACACCGACACTTATACGTTCAGCAAAAACACTTATACCCAGGCCCGTAACTACGCTCCGAGCCGCCGTGAGACTGCTGATGCCAATCCCTACAAGTCGGCCAAGAGCTCACCCTCGACCTACACCGTCCGCAAAGGTGACACTCTTTCTTCGGTCGCTAAGTCATACGGTATCTCTGTCAGCCGCCTCAAACGTCTGAACGGCATCAAGTCCAACACGCTCCGCGCCGGCCAGAAGCTGAAACTGAAATAAAAAGAATTTAAATAGGGTTCATGCCCCACAAAAAAAGGGAGTCGCAAACGTTTGCGACTCCTTTTTTAAATTATGACTCACTCCCTTTTTAATGATTTCAATCATGTTTAGGCACAAACCGTATTTCCGTGCAAGTGTTACGGAGTCGGAATGTAGGGTCGCGGCCTGCCGCGACCGTGAGGTGTGTAAGCAGGTCAAGTAT
>CAZUAK010000010.1:16132-34026 GCA_964618395.1 uncultured Sangeribacter sp. | reverse complement strand
GTCTTCTACGTCGGGGGCGTTGAGTTCGGAGTACTCTCTTGCGAGGGCTTTGATTGTTGAGTTGGTCATTTCTCTTCGGTTTTAGGTTTCACATACCTTTCCTTCAAGCACCAGCATAAAAGCTGATAGAGTGCGTCTATGAGTTCAGAGGCATTGTATATAGAAGTATAATAGCATCGCCATTCCTGATAGTAGATATGCCACTTTATACTTAGTGGATATAGATATTTTTTATCCTCTATTGGAACTTCTATTTCTATCTCTTTCGGCAGAATAGTGAGAATGTCCGACAAATCGAAGATGGGATTCTCCTCCTTCGCCGATTGGTCGAAGTCTGCGTCCATTGAAACCATACGGGATTCTACGCTTCTTCCATACGCTTCCTCAGTCGCGCAGAATACTTTGCCATTCTCATCATATCTATCCCACGATGCAAGAGGTTCGTCATATTCATCGCAGAAATAGAGTAGACACTTGCTCGCCAGCTTCGGGTCAACACCAAGCTCAATGAGTTTGGCGGATTGTTCTATTGAGAGTTCGGTTTTCATAAGTCTTTTTTTAATAGTTACCAACCCTCATGGCTTCCATCTGTGATATGACCACGTGGAGTAGAAACAAGATCAGGGTCGTATGGTATATATCTTCCTGCTTCAATTTCTTTTTCTCTTTGAATATAATAAAGGTCATTACAAAGAAGAGACATTTTTATAAATGCTTCTTCATCCGTTGTATCGTCAGGAAGATTTTCAATTATCATTTCTTTAGCATCAACTCTGCTGTCAAAAACTATTTCACCAAACTTCTTTCCGTCAGACATTGGTAGGTGAACGAGTTGATTCGTGAGTTCTTCTTTCTTTTCTTCTAATCTCTTAATTTCTCTAAGAGTATCCCTGTATTCTTTTAATATCTTTTTCATTCTTTACCCTCCTTACGCTCGTGAAACTTTATGAGGGTCTTGCGGACTTCCTCGGCTGCTTTATCAGCATCTTCCCTGGTCTTGAAGCAGTTTCCCTTATCATAGCGTGTGTTATCTCCCCATACACACTCATCTACTTCAAGCGTTGAGGTGATACATGAATCAAGATAATAGTACTGCTTCCCCTCTTCTGCCCTCCACCTCTTAGGCTTCCTACTTTCAGCCCACTCCATCCAAGCTGAATAGGCATTAAGCGGATATTTCTCGTAGAGAGCGCGAGAGGGATATAGTGTGCAAAAATCACTACGAGAGTAAAATTTGCCATTAGAATGAAACACAATAACACCCAACGCTCCTTCGTAAGTCATGGTGACAGAATCCTCGTTGATTTTATCAACAGTTAGCTCACCATGCGAGATTGAGTATAGCTTCTCGCCCTCGCAACCTTTGAGGAGTTCACAAAGGTTCAGTTCTTTTACTTTCATATCTTTAGTTGATTTGTCGCAATTTGCGATTGATTGCGATAAGTTGCGGTTTCTTTATTCGTACATGACTTTGAAGTCTTTGCGGCCCCAGGCCTTGTAGCGCATGACGACGTCGCGCTCTATGTTGCACCCCAGGGAGTCTTCCCACCCCTCGCAGAAGTAGACGGCGTCGCATGAGAGCAGGGACCGGAGGTCGTAGCAGATGTAGTCGTTGTAGGTTGGGTTCTTGCCGGCGTAGACGTCGAAGGGCGAGACGGGAGTGTAACCCTTTCGCGATAGGGTTGCCTTGATAAGGTCGGCTTTCTCACGGGCCTTCTCTTCCTGGCCCGTGATGGGGATTGATATGTAGACTTTCATATGGTTTGGTTTTGGGGGTTAACTTATATCCGAGAGCACTTCATTAAGGAGTTCGGCGAGTTCATCAATCTCTTCTCCCTCGAAGTATGTCTCTTCTCCGGTCTGCTCATCGATGTGGTAGATTTGTATCTCTTCCACTTCTCCATGAGCAGTGATCAGGTCATAGCAGGAAGGATACCAATAATCACCAGGGTCGTTGTCAAATTCTCCGGTGCAGCGGTAAAAGATTTCTATGTGCCATCCGTCTCGCTCGTAGAAGACCTGGTTATCTTCATATTCGCACACGGGGCCGTCTTCCCAATAGGATTCCCCCATTCTGTGGTCGTTGGTGGCCACAAGTTCGCGAAGAATGGGAAACAGTTCTTTGAGCTCTTCTACAGTTTTCATATCTAATTGAAAGTTATCGGTTTGACTTGTTGTTTGTTATACTGTAAAGTTAGTCTCTCATGTCAAGTTTTACAATCAGAATGACCACCATTTTTTCACCTTAACGTTGGTCAAAATGTGTCAATTCTCAGGCCCTTCGGCCGCGTCCTCCTCCGCAATTATTTCCCTTACGACAGTCCTGCAACGCTGAACGAGTATCTTAATGCACAAGGACATCGTTTCGGTGATTTCCATCTCATGGCTGAATTTCTCGGCAATGTCAAGACAAAGCACGTAGACTGAGAAAATCCACGGGTCCTGTTTGCGGCGACAAGGCACATTAAGCCGGGAAGCAATCAGCCTGTCAACGTTCTGGTCGAAATCCTCAACGAAACTCAGGATCATCCTCGTGAATGTAACCAACGCCGGAATATCCTTGTGTGGTCTCCCGACATACTGCCGTGAGGCCTCATTTGTGAACGTACACCAGGCTTTGAACAGGTCTTTCTCTACGGTCGCACGGAGTCTGTTGAGGTAAGTTACATAAGAGTGCCAGGCCCGGCCGTAACTCTGTCGGAGGTCGCGGTTATACTTCTCGATACACTTGCGAATCTCTCGGTTATGACGCTTGTATTCGCTGAGCCTGTTGTCCCGGCAATAGTTGACGAACTTCTCAGCGTGTTCCAACGCGAGGGCTGTCAACATCTGAGGAATGAAATTCATCTCCACGGCCTCATGCGTGCCGAACATCTTGATGCACTCTTCCGGTGACAGGCTATCCTTAGGAAGGCGTGTCACCTTGGCTCTGGGAATCCTGACCCCGGTGTCGAAGACAGGAAGACCGGGATTCGCGGCAGGCGCGGTTCCCAGTACTTCCCTTAGAGACATATCTATTTCTACTCTTGGAATTACCATCATATAAAAATTAGGACGGCCCGGAGTTGTCTCCAGAGCCGCCGAACAGATTGTTATTATGTGGATTCGGTACGAGGTCATCGAACAGGCCGGGAACTCTCGGCCGTAACGCCTCATACTCTTCTCGGAAGAACTCCTCTTTTGTCCTCCCGTACTTCTTACCCTTTCGGGTGTGGACATCGAACGTGTAGGGCGGAATGGGAATGGGATTCATCCTTACATCCTCAATCCATCGTTCTACGTCGATGCCGTCGCAGTCATAGACAAGGTTTTGCAGGTGGTCTGCATCCCGGTTCTTTCGGCACTCACAAAGGAGCAGCACGGCCTTGCTCACAAAGATGCGCCCCTTAGGCTCGGTCTTGTTCTTGTTGACCAGCTCGTGCCCCTGCCAAAGAGCCTCGATTTCAGCGGTGATTAATCCGTAGCAATCTTCCGCACTGATGGTGAAGAGACGCTTCCAGACATAATCCCGGTAGTTGCTGTGCCAAAGTTCAAGAGCAAAGAATCCGGCCACTCTTGCGTCAGCTCGCCGGATTGCTTTCTGCATTGCAGAACTGACCTCAAAGAAGTCGTATCCATGTATAGTTCTCAGTATCATAACTTGCTATTATATTATGTTTTATATCTGTAAAGTTAGCCAATAATGACGATATGTGCAATCAGATTGAACACCATTTTATCACCATTTTCATCACTAACTCAGCAGGTTAGAATTTGAACTTACACGTTATGTTGTATTCTACAAGCTGCTTGGTCTTGTCCTTGCCGTTGTTGGTCGCTCCCTTGAGGTTTATACTGTCACCGAAATGCTTTTTGATAAACAGAATGGAGCGCCGTTCTTCATCCTGGTTGCGGAATGCCGCCAAACCTCCGGCATTGACAAAAGTACCCTTCTGAGCGAAATTGTAGCGGAGGTCGGTCAGAATCCGGCGCTCTTTGTACTTCATGTAGCACGAAATCCAAAAGTCCTCTTTGAGCCGAATTTCCTCATTCCACCAGACATTCTTGTTATACCTCACACCATAGGCGCAACCGGTGATCATCTTGGAGAGGGAGTAATATCCCCACTCATTGTACATCACGGGCGATATGGCCGAAGTGAAGCCAAAGAGGTGAACATCCAACAGACACGCCATCTCATACAGTGACTCAATGATGCCCGTTATCTGGTCAGGGTCCCGCATCACTGCCGTTTCTCCCTTCTCGCAAAACAGGGATTTGACAACGTGGACGTCATCGTCAAGCATCATCAGGTCTCCGAAATGCCGGGCCATCCAATTGCGTTTGGGTATCAAGCCTATCACGTCGTCGGGATGGGTCACAATCTCACATTCGGGATTGTACTGGCGGTAGAGGTCGGCCTGACTTTCGGCAACACAGATGATGGGATTGTTAACAAGTTTCTTTGCGAACACCCTGTCATGGCGCTTGTGCGAGGGGATCACAATCTTGAGACCGCTCATTTCTTCTCGCCCTCCAGCGCGACCCTTACATCCTTGACGTGGATTACGTTGCTCTTTCCTATCTTGCCGGTCTTATACGACTTCATGCGCTGCATCCCAAGACGCTCGCGGAGCCAGTTGCTATCCACCTCGTTTGAGGATTGAATAATGAACAGCTCATGCTTCTCATCGTACTTGGGGACCAGAGGGTAGATGGCAGTGTCATCAGTGATTGAATCAAACCGCTCCTTAAATTCATCGACAGGCTTCTCCGGGGCGAATTCAACGCCCCAATCCTGCAACTCTGACTTGTCCCACTCATTGGTCATCACGTCCATGTCATTCTCACCGAAGCTGACATTGTCTTTTGTGGCGTACTCGCGCAACTTCTTCACGTCGGTTTCAGGGTTGAGAATCTTGCAAGGCAGCTCTTTATAGCCAAGCTCCTTACAGGCTCGCAAACGCAAGTTGCCACAGACGACCACATACCTGCCTTCGGGATATGGATACACTATCAATTCACGGAGTTCGAGCATCTCGGGCGATTCCTCGATGCTCTTTTTCATCGCCTCATAGCGGTAATCCCGAAAGAACCGTGGATTCTTCGGGAGTCCTTTGAGTTGCCCCTTGTTGAAGTCCAAGAGGCCGACTGCTAAAATTGTATTTTCGGTCTTTGCTATCATGCTTCATCAATTTACGTCATCAATCAATAGCCATCAACGAAACCTACATCACATCCTTGGAGTATCTTGCCAAGATGTCTCTCATCAACCGTTCAATATTGGTGCACCCGATTCGCTGAAGGTAGGCCAGGCAGGAAATCATCACCTCGCAGGCCGCCGCTTCCCTTTCGTTCCACGGACCCGGATTCTGACTCTGAAAGCCGGTGGCGTCAAGCAATTCACGCCATTTCCGCGAAATGTCATAAAGGAGGGGACGAGCCGAAGAGTTCGGGGTGATGCTGCCGTTGTCCAACGCCGCCCTTTCACAAAGCAGCGCATACTGATTCAGCTTTATTGCCATATTTTCGGTTTGGGTTTGTGAATGACTGGTGTTGTTGTCTCCAGGTATTCCCAGGGGGGAGGTCGTACGGTCCGTTTCATAGCTTTCAAGAGTTTGTGTTCCCCATTCGTTTTCGGTGCCTTAGGATAAAGACTACGATACAGATGGAAGTGGTGAGCAGAAGCAGCGACGCCACTATCCAAAGCGGAGAGGTAACCCACCACCATGACCAGCCGATAAGGCCGGTCAGTTTGAGAATGAGGAACACAACGAACACTACGACCGGCAGGCTCATCCCGGCTGCGGTCTGAACATCTTCATTTTTCATATTCTATCTGATTTATGTTACGATAAGATTACCGTTTACACCATTTTCTTGACCTTGATAGCCATTGTGGCAATCTCGGTGCCGGACTCCGAGAAGACCCCGTTAGGTATCTCATGAGTCTCCGCCCCGACATCTTCAAGCCATTGACGGAAATCCTGGCAGATCTTCTCGCCTGCATCACACCAATGGCGCGATGTTATCACACACATCTCCCCTCCGGAAGAAAGAGCGTCATACATGGCCATCGTATGCACTACATCCTGATTCTTTGAAAAAGGCGGATTTGCGAAAATTCGGTCGTAAAGCCTCGGAACGCCCTTGGTGAAGTCTTCTCCAACTATATTTACATTGGGGAGTTTGCGGAGGAACTGTTGATTCTCAGGCATGAGCTCGAAGGCATCCACTTCTACCGAAGCGCATCTGCGGTGAATGGCCTTGATTATTGCGCCTGAGCCCGCGCTCGGCTCGAGCACCGCATGGTGAGATGCTACATCAGACAAGGAAACAAGCCAGTCGGCCAATTCATCGGGGGTGGAGAAGTATTGAAATTCCTGCTTCAAATTGATTCTCTCCCCTTTCAACAGAATTGAAGCTACCCTTGTAGCGTCGAACTCAAACGTGAATCCCTGGACCTTCCCGCCGGTCCATTTTCCTCCGGCCTCGGTTATCCATTTCTTCACTTCAGCATAAGACTTGGGATTGAGCTGTACATTCGGAAGATACATGGTATTGTTCTCGAAACGGCAATGTCGTAGCACCTCCCTGGCGTCCCATTTCTTGCCCTCTTTCTTTTTCTTATCTTCCTGAGGAAACGTTTCCTCTATTCCGAGAAGGTTATGCAAAGCCTTCATCACCTTGTAGGCCGCCTCCGTGGCCTTGTTAATGTACATGAGCATATCCATGAAGAACTCAGTATCCACATGCTTGCCGTCTTCGAGATAGATGTTCTCACGCTCGATCATCTCCGGCAGAGAGTCAACCTCGATAATCGTAGCATTCAAAAGCTGCATCAAGTGTCTTTTGGATTCTGTCATCACCAAACTATGTTTTTGTTGATATCCCTTTTCTGTTCCTCTTTCGACTTCTGGAGATAGATTCTCGTGGTGTCCACACTCTCATGCCCCATCAGTTCGGCCAGCTGTACCACGTCTTTTGTTTTGGCAAGATATTGTTTTGCGAAAAAATGCCTGAACGCGTGACAATGGGCTTTTTTCAATGGGTATCCAGCTTTACGGGCCAATGTCTTCATTTTCTGATCCAACCCTCTTTCGCTTATCTCCACTCCGAAATGTGACACTCCTATAATCTTGTCGTCTTTGTCAATTCCTTCTCTTAAGACATAGTCGGCCACTTCCTTGCTGAATTGTTTCGGGAAGTAGATGAGCCTTCGCTTTTTCCCTTTGCACAACGGGTAGGCTTCACCTGAAATGATGTCGGAGTAGGTTATCTGCCTCAGTTCGGATCTTCTCATTCCCGTCATCCCCAAGGCCTTCACAATAAAGTACATTTCTTTCTTCCCGTTTGTGTCAAGCCATTCGAGAAAAGCCTTGTATTCCTTTTCCGTGGGTATGTTCTCGGTGGAGAGAGTGCGGGTAATGGCGACTTTCTTAAGGGATATCGGCTTTTTCAGATATTTTCCATATTGTATCAAAGTGAGGCAATAGGCATTTAGGGTTGCGGGCTTAAGATTGTCGGCTTCCATTGTGGCGATGAAGCTCCGGCAGTTCTCGTTGTTGAAAACATTGAAGTAGCGGAAGTATTTCTTCAGATGATCTGACTTCATTCTGTAAGATGCTGCGGAATAGTCTCTCTGTTCGCTACACCACCTTATGAAATCTGAAATTCTTTCCTTATTGGCCTCATCGACTTCACTCAATGGTTTGACTATCTTATCTTGCCTTACTCTTTCAGCCCCAAACCTTATGCCGAGAAAGTAGAGAAAGTCAAGGAGATGATCACGGTCTTTATTATAGAGTGTTGAATAATTGTGCTTAACGTATTCTCGGAAGCCTTTCTTTGTCAACTCGTAGTCACTGTGAAGGAATTTGCATATGGCCTGTAATCTGTTTTTACATAAAACTCCTATTTGCCCGTGCCTCAAGGATAGGATATACGCCCCGAGGGCTTCCTGTTTGTTACTATATTTCATGACAAATGTTTGCGGCACCGTCCGCCGAGGAGGAGGAAACGGTGCCGCTTATGTTTCGATTTTCATTCGCAGATGGCGACACGTTTTCCGGCACGGATTAGTTTCGGGAGGTAGGTGTCGAGCGCATGATGGGGAAAGCCAGCAAGCTCCACCCAAGCTTCATCCCCGTTATAGCGTTTAGCGAGGGTCAGGTTCAAGACCTCGGACAGTATCACCGCGTCCGGGCCGAAACTCTCATAGAAGTCCCCCACACGGATAAGCGGAATCGTGTCGGGATGCTTCTCCTTCGCCATCTTCCATATTTCAATCGGAGTCTTCTCCTTCGGTGAAGGCACGTCCGCAGCCTCTTGCTTTCCTTCAGGTTCCAGTCCTTTCTCAGTTTCCTGCTCTTCATCTCCCTCCAGCGGATTGCCCTCAAGGTCATATCCGAGTTTGGCAAGTTCCTTCGACACCTTGGCCTTCTGGGCCTCGAACTTATGTTGCACCTTCTTCCGAGCAGCATCATACTCCTCGGGAAACCAAAGGGCTCCGACCTCATCAAGCAAGGGAGCTGCACGAAGCCGGCAACCATTATCGCTGTTTACCTTGCTCTGGATGTAAGACCGAAGATAGAGGTCAAGGTCTGCATGCTCCTCTACTGTCGCGTAATCCTCATCTCGTGAACCGCAGAATTGCCCGGACAATTGTTTGTTGAGGTCGGTGTCGGCATGCAGCAGGAACAACATCAGCAACTTCTTCTCCACCTCCGACAAAGGACCCGAAGAGGTTCCCTTTTTTCTTCTTGCCTCATAGATGGCCTTTGTTCCGGCCACGGTCAGCGAAGAGTCCAAGGTCAGCTGCTCCCTTTTGTAACCTTCAATGAGCGTTCGGACCTCTGATGGAACACCCTTGACTTCTGTAAAGGGACCCTCATCCGTATTTTCATCCGTAAGATACCAATACTGCTCTTCAATGTCGGCCCTGGTATAGGTGAACAGACTCAGCACACGGAATATCCTGTTGTCGGCCAAAAGCCTCTGCGTACGCTCCTCGTCGCTCGAATACCAGTATCTCGACTTGAAGACCTTGTTCGGGTCGATCACTTCGATATTCCGTTCCTCCAGCCCTTCGAGCACTTTTTTCTTCAGTTCCTTGAAACTGTCTCCACCAACGTCTTTCATAAGATTCACGACCACCGTCTTGCCCTGTGCGAGCGGCTCTCCCTTGCGTACCAGCTTGTCCCCGCAGGCGTCGACCCAGCTCAGAAGGAAAGCGAGGGTCTTTGACTCAAAACGGGCTCTGTCGGTGCATCTTCCTCCATCCTCCGGGTTCATCTCGTAGAAGAGACACCCGTGGTTGGACGTGTTGAACTCGCACTCCGAACACTTCTTTCCGCAACCGCCTGAAAACCCGGGGTCGTCTTTATCGTTCCATACTGCCATGTCGAGGTTCATGAACAGATTTTCCACGAAATTCTGCGCGGAGCGTTTGCTGAAGCCGTCGTAGCTGTTTGAGTGAATCTTGTTGTAGCTGCTCTGCTGTTCCTCATCGAGTTTGCAGATGATCAGTGCCGCGACGATGGGCATCCTGCCTTCCTTGACGGCAAGCATCAGTTCCGGGATGAGGGTGTTGAGCTTGATACGCTCTGTAACGAATCGTACAGATTTCCCGAACCGAGCCGCTATCTCCTCGGCGCTCCTGCCGGTCTTGATGAGTTCCCCGAAAGCGAAAGCCTCCTCGATAGGGTCGACATCCTTGCGCTGAAGGTTCTCGGTGATCATCGCGTCGAAAGCCTCTTCATCGCTCATATCCCGCACTATCGCCGGGATGTCGGAAAAACGGTTGTACGATTCTCCGGAGGGAGCGACGAGATCCATCTCGGACCATTTATCTGACAAAAGGCTGAAGGCACGGTAGCGACGCTCACCGCACACTATCTCATACTTCGGATGAAAATCAGCTTTACTCTCGACGACGGCAAATTCCCTGCCTTCGGGAACAGGTCTGACCGTTATCGGTTGCAGCAAGCCCTGCTTTTCGATGTTGTCGGCCAGTTCCTGCAGCTCTTCCCCTCTGATGGTCTTGCGGGGATTCATCGGTGAGGGCATCACCAATGAGAGCGGAATCTTTTTTATTTCCATAACTTGGGATATTGGTTTGACTTTTAATTGTTTGTACTGTAAAGTTAACCACCGTGAACGGATTTTGCAAACAGATTGAACACCATTTTTCAGCCTTATTTGGGCCAGGAATAACTCTTTCCGTTGAATGTCCAATCCGTCAGGTTGAATGAGAAGAAACCCCTCTGTGCGGTTTCCTTGAACATCTCAATCTTAGAGCCCTCAATCAACCCGGGAGTGAAGCCGTTTAGGGTAGTATATGTCGGGAGCCCGAAGAAGTTCCGGATTTTCAAGATGGCACCTTCGTCACGGGTAATCCATCTGATGACAACCTTCACCGCCATGACGCTCCGCTCATTTGGACAAAGTTGAACATCTCGATACACCGGTCGTAGATGTGGTCACCGTACACTTCGGCTATCTGCGCCGGGGCGAGGTTGGAGGTGACGTGGGTGAAGTCTCCGTGGCGAAGGTCGTACCGGCGCTGAAGGATATACTGAAACACATTCTCCATGTTGCCGTAGAAGCCTGTCGGGATGCACTCACGGCCAATCTCGTCAAAGGCCTGACGGATACTGGTGATGTACTCGTCAATGGCCGGATACCCGCCCTGAGCGAAAGCGCCGGCAACCTCGCTGGCATTGGTTGTCCGGAAACCGTAACTCACAGGCTCCATCCGCATCTCAGACGGACAATCGGAACGGCGGTAAACCTCCGGTGGACGGACAATACGGCAGTATTCCTTGACTATCGAGAGCATGGTCGATTTACCCGTGCCTATGCTGCCCCAAAGCCAAAGGCCCTTGTCGGGGTCATAGGGGCCCGCAAGTCCGAGACACCAGCGGACAAGGTCGTTAAGGACCGGTTTTAAAACCTCCGAGACCTTGAACCCAGGACATATCATTTTAGCCACTTCCAGGAACCGGAGCTTCTCCTCCCTTGTCGGCTCTCTCGAGTCCACAGGCCGGCGTGACCCGTCCTCTGATTGTGACACCGCCACTCGGAGCGCCTGGCCGATTTGTTGTGTTCTGCTCATTTTGTTTTTTCTCTCTTTGGCGTTGCTCCTCATCCGAAATCCATTCATTGGCTCGACTGTCCCAACGCTCTATGTGTCGGTTTTGTGATCCTTTCCAGCCATACGCCGTGAAATGGTCATAGAACTTTCCGGCGCACTCTTCCCAGTACTCAATTCTTTTGTCGGCACCTTGGGTGAGGAAATGTTGTTTGACTTCCTCAAGGGTGGGAGGCTTAAAGTTATCCCGGACCTTGCGTTTCTTCGGAAGCTTCTTCTCTAATTGGTCGAAGTCTTTTTGAGAAAAAATTTCCCCTTGCGCGCACGCGGGATTATCTCCGTTAGGAGATATATTATCTTTAGTCTTTAAGTCTTTATTATATGTTACATTTCTTCTACCGTTCTTCTGCCGTTCATCTACCGTTCTACTTTCTGTAGGTAAGTTGAAATCTTCATCTTTAACACCTATAATGGTATACTCAGGAGGGCTAAGATTGCGCACGCCGCCCTTAAATTTGATCAGTTTCCTTTCCACCAGCCTTTGCCGGGAGTCGATGATACTCTTCTCTGAGATTTCTAAAGCGATAACCACCTTTTTATTGGGCAGCGGGAATGGGTTCTGCCACGATTTACTGTTACATTCCTTCAGAAGGTAAAAGTAGAGCAGCACGTCGTTGGGCTTCATCCCCTTGTTCTCGAACTGTTGCCAAAAATGATTTATCAACTCTATGTAGGTCATCGATACATTGGATATTTATTGAGGGCGTCCTCAATATATTTAGACGGATTTACCCGCAGATGTCCACAGACGGTCCTTATGAACTCAATCAATCCGTGACAGACGGCATAGGAGCTTCCGTATTTCTCTACGAGTTCCTGCCATGCCTTCTGGTCCTCTGACTGACGGCCCGCACGGCTCCCTTTCCTCCCCGGCACCTTCATCTCTATGCAGAGCGAGGCCTTGCCGGCGTGCGGATACAGGAGGATGAGGTCCGCGACACCTTTCACCTGACCCTCGTAGACCATCGTCGCTCCCGCCCTCGCTCCACGCCACCCTCCGTTGGGAACCGCGAACAGAAGGCGGGAAACCTGAGGGAAGGTCTCCCGGAACCAGGCGACACATATATGCTGTATCTTCGACTCAGAATAGCCTTGTTCAGCCTCAAGTATTTCTTTCTCCGTCATAGTCTGTCCTGAAAGAGATTCATGGTTATGTTCAGCATGTCTTCCTCTATCTGAGTCGTGGTACCCGTCACCTCGTTGGCAATGCCCTTTTTCGTCTGTATAACCTGATACATATAGCGGTCAATGGTCTTGTCTCCGATGAAATAGTAGCAGTTGACCGCGTTCTTCTGACCGTTTCGGTGTGCGCGGTCCTCGGCCTGCTCGCAGTCCGAATAGGTCCAGGGAAACTCGATGAACGCGACCCGGCTCGAAGCCGTCAGCGTCAGTCCCGTTCCTCCCGACTTGTAGTTGAGGATTATCAGCCTGCATTCGGGGTCGTTCTGAAACCTGTCGACGGCGTTCTGCTTCTGCGCGATGTTGTCCGAACCCGTCACGGTGACGGCATCCGGAAATTCATCTTTCAACGCGTCGACCACTTCCTTAAGGTAGGCGAACATGATGAGTTTCTCTCCTCCGTCAATGACGTCGTGGATAAACTCGGACACCGCCTGAATCTTCCCCCTGGCGGCTATCTGCTTGAGCAGTCCCATCTTCACCATCACTTCACCGCGCAGGGCCCTGGCCACCTTCTCATCGTCCGCGTCCTTATACTGACGCAGGTACTTGATGATGTCGTTCTCAGCGTCGGTGTATTCCTTACGGTTGGTAATCTCACAGGTGATGTACTGCCTCATCTTGTCGGGAAGCTGGGTGAGGACCTTGGACTTTTCGCGTCTGAAGAAGCAATTCATCCACAGACGGTAATTGAGCTCCTTGAGGTTCGAGGACTGCTTCGGGCCGTCGCAGTAACGCGAGACGAATGTCCTGTAGCCTCCGAAGTCCTCGAGACGTCCGAGAATCTTCAGCTGCTGTATGAGGTCTGTGTTGTTGTTGACCACCGGCGTACCCGTAAGGGCGAAGATCCACTTCTTGCCCTTACAGATGCCTTCGACATACTTTGACTGCTGGGTCTTGCTCGACTTGCACTTGTGGCTTTCGTCTATTATCACGGACTTGAATATACTCACACGCTCGTCAAAAACCACGGAGCGCATCGTCATCCGGGAGTGGCTTTTCACCGTCTGGACGAAGAATTTCTTAAGGCTCTCGTAGTTGACGATGAACACCGGCACATAGGGTTCTCCGTCGGGACTCTTCATCTCGTAGAACTTGTGCCATTGGTCACGGTTCTTGTCGTCGAGGATGACTGAGCGGATGCCGGCGAATTTGGTGAACTCACGCTGCCAGTTGACCTTCAGCGCCGCCGGACAGATGACAAGCACGGGAAAGGAATCCCCGTACGTCTGTGCCTCCCTGTGGGCCTTCACCACCGAGCATATCGCCTGCAGCGTCTTGCCCAGACCGGGCTGGTCTCCGAAGATGCACCTCTGATGGTCCAGGGCATACCGCACGCCCTCAAGCTGATAATCATACGGAGAGAGCTTCATGTAATGTTCGCCAGAGAACTCCTTCATCGGAGGTAGCTCGTAAACCACGTCATTAGTCTCGGTCCGTCTCGAAACGCCTGAGCAGAATCGGTATTTGACTGCCCATTGTGCAAACGTCTCCACATACCAGCGGGCGTCGCGTTCTTCGGTATACAGGACACTGTCCTTGCGGACTATCCACTCCTTCTCCTGTGAGTCCCACTTGGGACCGCTCGGAATCCTCTTGACGACCTCTACCATACGTGGATTGTACGCGAAAGAGAGCCGGAAGGTCTTGGGGGTCTCGGTTATGTACAGCGGTTTCATGCCACGTCATCTTCCGCATCCCCTAAGGGAGGCGCATCCGGCACACCGGAAACCGATTCAAAAGGATCCTCGGCCGAACCCTCGAAGTCGAGTTCCATCTGTACGATACCCCACTTGCGGTTGACTATGTATTGCTTGGCCTCGTACAGCACATCCTCCACGGCGATGTCGAAGTCTTCGGAGTGTCTCCACACAAAGGCCTCGTTGTCCATCTCCACACCGGGTGAATTGAGGTTGAGGACCCGAGAGGTAAACAACAGACGGTTACCCGTCAGCGTGATGACGCGGTTGTTATCGTCACCCCCGATGCTCACCCCGGTCACATCGAGCTTGCGGAGCAGTTCAAGGTTTTCAGCACTCCCGAGGTTATCCCAGTCTATGCTGTCGGCCTCCTTCTGCTCCGTCAAATCCGCGAAGTAAGGCACCAGGCGGGAGAAGGCGGACTTCAAGTCCACATGGCACTTGTTGACCCCCTTGTACGCAATGTCGTTTCCCTCCGTGTCGGTATAGGCTGCCTCTACGGTGCCGTTCTTGTTCAGCTTTGCCTTCTTTATCTTTATTTCCATGACATAATGTTTTTAAAACGGGACGGCTGAAGAGGGCCGTCCCGTATATTATTTAATCCTGTACTCTGAAACGAAGTCGTTGAAATGTCTGTCCTCCGGAAGAGGAAGGACGATTCCGAACTCCGTGGCTGCGTCCGCCTTCACCTTCTCCAAAAATTGGGTCATCTGAAGGGTGTTGAGGTCTGTCGTGCTACCGACTACGGTCACCCACCTTCCACGGACCGCAACCTGGCGCGAAAGGAACATCGCCTTGTAGTAGTCGTGGAAGTCCTCCTTCCTCTGTCCCGTTCGTTCCTCCATGCACTTGTACCACATCCACATCAGCGAGTTCTGAGAGATGGTGCGAGGTTTGGTCTTGCGGACTATCTTCACCACATATTCCCCGTTGCGGAGAAGCGAGGTCATGTAGTCAAAACTCTTGTCCATCTTCACTTCTCCGTTCTGTTTGCTCAGATTTGCTTCCATCAGGCCCAGGGGAGTTGCTCGGAGGCGGGAGCGTTACCTGCATAGCCGGCCTGCTGTGGGGGTTGCTGCTGCGGATACGGTGAAGGTGCCGCAGGGTATTGTGCCGGCTGCTGTGGGTATTGAGAAGGTGACGTTTGCTGCTGGGGCTGCTGAGGATATGGCTGACCATAACCCGAGGGACCCTGTTGGGGATATCCCGCATATCCGGGCTGGGGATATGCCGGCGTTGCCTGACGCTGCCCGTTCCATACACTGTCGCACAATGTCACCGACTGACCGCGAAGCGTGTTGTATACCCTTCCGTTGTGCTCCCGACCGCTGACGAATATCTCTACCGACACCCGCTGGCCCGGTACGAACTGGTCAAGCAGGGCCATGTTCTGACCCGTGAAATCGACGCATACGAAACTCGGCCTCGGCTGACCCTCCCTGTCTGTCCAGGAGTCGTCAAGGATAAGTTCGCGCTTCGAAAAGTTCTCCGAGACCTGGGTCACCGGCGATATGGAATGTATGCGGGCCGTTGCCGTGAATTTAATCATTGTCTTTAAGTTTTATAGTGAAACTTCCTTTCTTGGATTTCTTGGAGCAATACTTCTCATACAGCTCGGGATGATCGGCCTTGAAGCGCTTCGTGTCGAAAGAAGTGGAAACGCTGTCCGCACCGACGGTGGCGCTGAAGGTTCCGAAGTCATAGGACTTCACGTTGTGCTCCGTCATGGCACCCCTCAACGCACTTTTCGCCTCTTCGAGCTTTGCTTCGGTTTCCTTATATGTCCTGAGCAGTGTCGTGAAGTAATCGACGACATCGGGCGCAAGGATAGGAACCGACTCCTTCGACTCCACGGGCAGGTTTGCACCTATGCCGAACACCGAAAGATTGGGATGGAAATATACCGGTCCGTTCGGCGTGAAGATATATTCCGAACTGAGCAGCTCCCTTACAAGCTCCGAGGGCTTCCTGTCGATGACCCAAAACGCGTCCTTGTCCTTTCTCAGCCAGTTGCAGGCAAGCCCCTCCACCTTATAATCCGGATTCTCCGCCTCGAACAGCTCGGCGTATATGGAGAGCTGCCATGAAAGGTACTCCCGCAGGGCCTCTTCACCTGTCGTGAAGTAGTTGGGGTTGTAATAACCGCATAAGGGATAGAGGTCGAGGTTGTTCGTCTTGGTGTCCACCAGCCAGATACCACCCGTGCGCTCATTCTGCCACACATTGTCTATCTGAGACGCGTAACGGACATTGTCGGAGACCGTCAGCTCGTTGGCGAGGGCCTTGAACCCAAATCCGAGGTGTTCTATGTAGGCGTTCAACTCAAGGGTCACGTCCCATTCCTCGTCCTTGTAGCAGACATTGTCACGTTCCCGGTTGCCGTACCTCGTACGCACCGTCTGTGTCGTCTGTCTGATACCGAGCAGGTCGTAGGTCTGAATCGCGTGATGAACCGCGGTTCCACGGCTTCCGGCCCTTGGGATGATGAAATCCCTCACATATTCGTCAGCCTCCGGATATACACCCAATCCGAGGATTGAGTGTATGAGTCCGGTGATGCCGAGCAACCGTTTGCCGTCGAGTTGATACGTGTGGCTCTCCTCGTCGAAGATAACGGGCGATTGCTTGAATTCAATCATACCGCCTATCGGTTTAGTGTCTGATATTTGGAGGCTGCGACCTTGTAGAACTCCGTTCCGTTGCCGGTTATGGAGGGGCAGGCCTTCTGCCATTTGCCCCACACCTGGTTGAAGGTGTCGGTGTCGCTGACGGCGTTGATTTCATCGATGGCCTGCTTGAGCTGGGCGCCTGTGAAGGCCGTGCCCGAAGGTTTGGACTGCGTCTTTGACACCCCACCGTTCTTCTTGTCCGCGTCCGTGGCGGAGTTTCCGTCATCGTCCGTGTCGGCGGCTATCCCGAGCATCGCGCAAAGAGCATACCGTTTTGTGTATGTTATGGCCGAGCCACGTTCCTGCTGGGTCTTGTAGTTTCCGATGGGACAGATGCTCTTGAACCACTGACCGCTCTTGTGTGACAGCAGGGTGATGAGGTTGTCGCCCTGGATGATCTGAGCGACACAGAGACCGTTTTTCACCATAATAGGCTGCGCTGCCTTGAGGACTCCCGACAGGTCTACATACCGGCTCTTGAAATAGGGGTTCTGCTTGTTGAGCGCGGGTTGCTCAACCTCGCCCTGGAAGGCGGAGAGCGCGGCGGTTATCTGATCTATGGCCTCGCTCATGAAAGCGTTCATTTTCTCTTCCATATTGGATTTGAATTATTGGTTTGACTTATTGTTTAAAGTACTGTAAAGTTAGTCAGTATTAGCAGGTTATACAAACGGATTGACCACCATTTTTACACCTTAACGTTTACTGACATTTGCTCGTCGTCCTCTTCCGAAGGGAACGGGGACAAGTTTGTCTGAAGCACCACTATCCTGGAGACTCCCGAAACGTAGTGCCACCGTATCATTCGTTCGCCGGGTTTTTGATGAACTCGCATGCCTCGGCGAGAGCGTCGGCAAACTTGGCGATGTTCTCCGAGTGGACGAAGATACGCTGCCTCTTCTTTCCCTTCGGAGCCCTGTCGGTCGGAATCTCGCAGATGGCGAGGTAAGGCCGTTCCTTGCTGTCGGTATATACGTCGAGGTAGTACACCCTCGTGCCGGTGCTGACGCACTTTGAGAATTTGGGTTTCGGTTCCATACAGGATGATGTGAATTAATGTTATGGAGGACGGTGCGGGAGTCGAACCCGCCTCTCTGCTTCGGTGCACCTCAGCAGTGTTTCATCCGCCTACACTGACCGTCCAGATTGGCCGGAATAACCCGTCCGGCCAGCGGGGTTTTGACTAAATAAACTGCAGCCTCGACCCTCACGGGC
>CAZUAK010000010.1:0-16032 GCA_964618395.1 uncultured Sangeribacter sp. | reverse complement strand
GGCCTCATGTTCCTGCAATACCGAAGCACTTGAGCGGCATTGCACTTCCACTTGCTGTTCTGGGAGTTGCACCCCTTCTCAGCGTGTATCTTCCCCTCGGCAATGAGGGCCTCCAGCTTCTTGGGTCCTCCGACAATTGAGGCTGCCGTGTCCTTGCAGAATGTCAGACGTTCCATTACTCGGAAGATGTTCTCAAGCTCTATCTCGGCGGGATTCACCGATGTCACATGAAACCTCGACATGGTCACGAAACCCTTATGACATCCGTACACTTTTCGGCATAGTTGACCCTTGTCCTCCACCTTTTCCCGTTCGCACGTTCAAGGACGAGGGCGGACGAGGGGGCGGCCCTGACCGAAGTGTTGTTGTACTGCTCCAACGGGAACTGGACGATGTCCCCGACCTTCATGTTCCGCAGCTCTTCAACGATGCCGAGAACCGCGGTCCTTTTCTTGTTCTTTGCCATGGTTCTTAAGTTTTGATTGGGAATGACGGCGGGAGTCGAACCCGCATTGACCGCTATCGCCAGAAGGCTACGCCATTCGGAGAGAATCATTAACTTTGTGTCGACAAACTAAAAAACTAATGATTCTATGAGTGAAATTATACGTTTTCGCAGTGGGCGTGTTGTGGAGTATTGGGATGACTCCGACATTGCCGAATACCTCAACATCCCTAAGCATAGAGCGGAAAGGATTCATGAACTCGCCAACAAGGAATATAATGTTATAGGCTATGGCCCTATTGACAAAGAAGATTTCCTCGAGTTCATCAGTAAGGTCGAAGCCGCCAAAGAAAGTCAACGGCTCGCGGATGAAGCCAACGCTGCGGCCATTTTATATGGTCAGAAGAACTATGCCTTTGGTCAGTTCTCATTTTTTGTCACTCAGGCAATTTCCCTTCTAACCAATCGCTGACGGGGTATCTCTTCGACTTGTCCCTACGGTCTACAATGCAGTGCTCCTCCACATCGTATCTATAGGGATATTGAACCTGTGCGACCAAATCACCGGAAAGCCTGATGATTTCCTGATTCAGTTTGATAGAGCGTTCACTCATGCGGAGATGCCTTAATACCGGTGCAATGGATTCTGCGATGACATCCCTCACATTCGGGAGTTGCCAAATATCCTTAAGGCGGATTTCGATACCAAGAACTATCTTTATGTCGCAAGAGGAGCATAGGTCCTCGTCGCCTGTGTCGAAACTTGTGCTGATCTTCATGTCAATTATTATTGGTGGGGAACGGCGGACGGGCTCGAACCGCCACCTCCGGCACTGCTGCCGGCGCTCTTACCATTGGAGCTGCGCCGTTCGTATTCATATCATGAGTCCCTCTTTCTTGCTCTGTCAAAAGGTAAATGATTGATTCGCTTGCTTGACAGACCTGCATACAGGGCCATGGATACTGTTGGTCACCGGTCCATTTGCCACGGGTGGACACGACTCATCCCGCTCTCCGTCTTTTTTCGGCATAAGCACGGAGGGTTCTTTCTTACCGTAGCCCTGACCCGTTTCAAAGTGTCGTTCGCCTCCCGGCATACTTGACTGCTTCTTTATCAGGAACCACTCATCGCTGACGTTCCGGCGGTCTCCCGTCCGGCCGTATCAGTGGAAATTCAGACTTGTCAAAGTTCTCTTCATTATCGGTGGGAGTGGAGAGGACGACCCTCTCAACCGTGCCAGATACGCGCATTGTGCGAATGTTGTCAGCCTTGCGGCTACGCGTCACGTCGGCGGCATTTCCCGACAGTATCACTCCCTTTATCGGCCTTGAATCCTTGCCGATATTGTTTGGCCCTTCCCCAGGAGGTGCATTTTCAAGGACAGGCCGACATTCAAGCCTGCTCTATGAGTGAGGACATTAGGACCGACAGCGCCTCAAGGCGTGACTTGAGGGCTTCGTTCTTCCGCTTGGCCTCCTGCCAGTAGTGGAAAAAGTCCTCCTCTACCTTGTCGTGCTGCTCCAGCTGCTTTTTGAGATTGTCACGCTCGGCGGAGATGTACGAGACATCAACCTCGGCCTCTTCCGTCTTCTTCTTAAACTCCGAGGCCAGAGACCGTAGGAGCGCGGTACTCATGCAGGGGTCTGTAAGCAGCGTCTCAGCGCCGATCACCTCATTTATGATGGTGCATTCAAACTCTATTTCTTCATCCTCGAGAAAATCGGTTATCTGCTCCTGGGCAATCTCGCCCACAGCGACCGTCTTCAGCGCGGGAAAAAGGGAAACCTCAGAATCGAGTTTTGAAGCGAACTCTGCCAGGGCGTCGTATCCCTCTCTGTCGTGAACCTCGAATTGATAGCATTCTGTCATGGTCGTGATGTGTTTGGTTGGTTAATGAGGCCGGTGCGGCCCCGTGGATGGTTTATTGGTTGGTGGTTTGACTTAGGAGGCGGGAATCGATGTCTGAGGGTGTCTCGACATCGAGATAAAGGTTGATGATGGCCGAGAGGATGGCTACGACGTTTTCCTGTGCCACCTTGAGGACCGATGCCTCGTTGGCCGCAGCCTTGGTCTCAATCTGATACTTGTGGAACCGGATGAAGTTCTCGGCGGTCTTGTATCCGAGAGAGTCCGCCACATTCTTTATTGAGTTGAGGTATCCGAGGGCGAATGTCGCCACGTTGAGGTTCACTGACTCCTTGCGGAAATCGCTCTCGGAGATGTTGAACCTTCCCATAAGGGTTACGGCCGTCGCCACGGCGTCGCACTGCTCGTCGATGAGGGAGTCTATGTGACTCTTGAGGACCTCGAGTTTCTGTTCTTTGGATGTCATGCTTCTCTATTTTAGGGTGATGAATCGGTTGGAAAACTCAGTCAAATTCGCTAAATTTGTAGCGTTTTGATTAAGTTGCTGCAAAGTTAAACGTATTTACGTTAATAACCAAACGTATATCCGTTTATTTAGCGTGATTTAACTATTATTAACGTTTATCCGTTAACCAAATGGTATCCCTTAACAGAAAAATCAGAGAAATAATTTCTTATTACAAATTGTCTGATAGGCAATTTGCGATCAAAATTGGTGTCACCCAATCAGTCATCGGTTCCATGTTTCAGAAAGGTACGGAACCCTCCGCAAAAGTTATTCGTAACACACTTTCTTCTTTTCCCGAAATATCATCTGACTGGTTTTTGCGTGACACAGGTGAAATGCTCAGTTCAAGAAGTAAAGAAGTAGAACGTCTCAATACCTTGTTGGATACAATCACTACTCTCCAAGAGGCATTAAAAATAAAATCTCAGACTATCTCTGAACTACAGAGTTGTGTCAAGCAGCTCGAAGCAGAACTCCAATCCAAATAAATACCCTCACAATGAAAGAGCCACCACCTATTTGACGGAGCAAAAAAGAAGGCGGTCCGCCCGAAAAGCAACTTTCCGAACGGACCGCCAAAGGGGTCTTCAAATCAATAAAACCTCAAATCTCCGAACACAACATTTCCTTTAAATTGTCGGAACACTTTCTCCAACTCCATTGAGGTTCAAGTAAATCAGCCACTTAGAGCCAAATCCTGCAAAATTACAAACTTTCCGTCAGACTACAAAATAAAATCGCAATATGCCAACTGATGTGAAAAGCCCCCGCTTTTTTTGAAGCAGGGGCTTTTCGTGTGTATAAGGCGATATTAATCGTTGGCCTGTGTCTTATCAGAAGGGGAAGTTGATACCGAGGTTTACGGAGGCGTTGCTGTTCAAAGGTATTCCGTTCTTGGCGAGTTTGCCGAGCGTACGGTCCATGCCGAGGAAGAAGTTGATGCCTTTGGTCGAAACGTTTACGAGCCAGCCGAAGCCTACGCCGTAGGTGCCCATGCCGAGATTGGCGCTCAGGTCGAGACACTTCACAGGCTGAACGTTGGCCGATACGCGGAAGTCTGTCCAGGTGAAGCTACCGTTGAAACGGGTCGTGTTCACCAGACCGAAGCGCAGGGGACGGTAGTAGGGAAGCGTGTATTCTACACCCCAGTTAAGGGTGGTCTTCAAAGACTTGGTGTAGTTGCCCATATTGCCGTCCACGTCGAGCTGATAGAGTTCCTCGAGACCGTCCTGCATATCGTTCCATGAGTCGTCGTTGCCGATGCCGATGATATACGCGTCGGTGTTGAAGGTGCGGGTGCCGTTAGACGAGGCGTGCTGGGTGTTGGCCCAGTTGAGGAAGCCTATGTCGAGAAGTGCGAGAGAGAACTTGAAGTCGTTCCACTGATATTCGGCACCGAGGTCGAGGCCCATGCCGAAACCGCCGAGCTTGAAGCCGTCGAAGTCAAGACCGTCCAGATAGTAGCGGTCATACTTGCTGTTGTAGCGCTGTTTGAACTTCATGCCGCAGCCTGATGCATAGACATCGGCGTTAGAGCGGACAATCCAGTCATTCTCACCGAGAGTGAGCTGGGCGTCGTTGAAGTATGCGTCAACGTCGGCGATACCGAGGATGAACTTCAGGGTTGCACCGGCGCGCAGACCGGGAACCCACTGTGAGAGGTCACGGCTGTGGTTAAGGGCGATCTCGGCATAGTTGGTCGAGTAGAAACGCATGTCCTTGATGTCGTAGGACTTGTTTTCCACGCCCTGTTTCACGAGAGACATGAAGGTCTTCGGCACACCGAGCTCAGTGTCAGAGACGGCGTTGATGCCGACAGTGTTCCAGCCGCCGAAGGCCTTGAAGCCGACACTGATGATGTCGATCTTCACGTTTGCGCCCAGACGGTTCTTGTCGCTGAACTTGCTGAGTGCCTGACTGGCCGAGATGTTGGGGTTGGTGAAGAGTACCGTCTCGCCGTTATAGGGATAGTAGATATCCTTTACGTGAAGGTTGCCGCGGAGGCCTACGTTGACATTGCCCAGGCCGGGGAATCCGACATAGCCCGTATAGTTGCGCGAGCTGTCCGGAGCAAAGGCCGGGTTCATCTGGTGGCGCGGTGAGTATGAATCGATGAAGTAGCCGGAATATGTATTTTGAGCCGATGCTGAAAGAGAAGCTGCACCGAAAGCGGCCACTGCTAAGAATTTATATATGGATTTCATGTGTTAGGCTTGGTTTATAACTTTTTCTCAAAATATCCGTCTACTGTGATTCTGAGTGTCGAAAGGACGAGACCCTGGTCCGGAGCGAGGGCTGTGCCGGCTTCGTCGCCTTCCTGGTGGATGTCAGCGCGGAAGTCGATGTGGTGAATGATGTTCATCACCTCCCCTTCATGCTCGGGATTGATGGTGAGGGCTATCTTTTCACCTTTTACCATCGCAGGGATGTTGACAGCGTTTGAATGGCCGAGCAGTGTGCCGTCTTTGGCATATACGTATGCGGTCAGCTTCACGTCCACGGGGAACGAAGAATCGCAGTCAGCATTGACGTTCAGATATTTGACGTAGATGTCGTCCATCTCGTCACCGCCGATTTCGCAGGACTTCTGATAAACGATGACCGAGGTGTCGTCGAACGCCAGGGGAGCGAAGAACTCGTATGTACCGCTGACCTTGCCGATGTTCACACCGACGGGGAAGTCAACTGCGTGGCCGGTGAGACGGGGGTCGGCAAAAGAAACCTCGATTGTCGAGGGGAGGCCGACAGCCTCTGAGCCGGTTGCGCCGGAGAGGAGCTGTGACATCTGGGGATACACGTACTCTTCGAGACCCTGGGCGTATGCCGGCAGCGGGTTCTTGATAGCACCCGAGGGCGAGAGGGCCACATTGGTTTTCGGAGCGGCGTTGATGGTGAACTGCGGGCTGTTGGATACGAAGGGGTCCTTAAGGTCCACGTTTTCTTCGTTGCGGAAGTTGGAGATCATCTCGATGTGTCCCTTACCGACGGTTCCGTAAGGCGCGGTCGGGTTATCGATGGCGAAGTAGAACTGCGGATCGGCGAGGATGATGTTTGTCTGAGGGTCCTTCAGGAAGTCAGGCAGGTTGTCGAGAGAGATGGGCTCGATGCTCGAGTTCTCGACCTGATAGTCGATGGTGCCGGTGAAGTTCTTCACGTCGAACATCGGCAGGTCATAGTCCGCGCTGAGCGAGAAAGTCGACGGCAGAGTCTGACCGGGCTTCATCGAGAGAAAGAGCGTGCCCGCATATCCGTTGACTTCGACGATACCCATTGTTCCGGTGAAGCTCAGGGCGCGGTTGGCGGCCGGCTTCTGCTCTCCGGTAGGGATGGTCACCTTCTCACAAGTCACGGTGAACTGTGTGCGGTGAGAAGAGGCGAAAGTGTGGGCCGGAACGGTCAGGATACCGTTCTGGGGATTGTATGTGCCGGTGTTGGTCTCCGCTGCGGTTTTGCCGTCGGCCATATACAATCCGCTGGGGAACTGGAGATTGAGGTTTTCAGCATAGGCCGATGAGACCTGAAGGGAAGAAGGAAGCGTCAGCGTCATGACGATCTTTACCTTGCTCTGGGTCTGGACAATCTCGATGCTCTCCACAGCGCTGTCGACATCGTTGGCGGTATAGGTGAACGGCTCGGTCTTGGCTACAAGAGGCACGGCGATACTGCCGGCCGGAGCTCCGCTGCGTGTGCCGGTCGAAAGCGTGATGGTAGAAGACTGGATCTGCGCCTTGCCGATATGGATCGGGTCGATAGACACATCTTCTGAGTCGATAGAACCTTTTTCGGTGAGGGCGTAGTATTCCGCACCGGTGACGGGGTCGGTATACTTTTCGATATTGGTCCTGTCGGTGAGGTCCACGATGCTGTCGAGGTATACCTTCTCCAGATTCAGTGGAACAACAAGGTTGTTGACCGGGACTCTTGTCAGCGAGTTGGCATCGTCGATATCATACTTATCGTCGATACAACCCGACAAGCCTACGAGAACGGCTGCTGCGCCGATCATCGGTAAGAAGAATTGCTTCATATAAGTTAGTTAAGTTAAAGATATACAAACATTTAAAGTTAGAAAAGCGGGGAGAAGGCACCATTTATGGTGAAAAGATGCCCTTGACCGCTATCTTTTTCATTTTGCCAGGTTCTGCTGCCATCTCCAGGCGTTGGCCATCGTTTCGTCGATGGGCACCTCTGCCTTCCAGCCGAGAACCTCGTTTGCCTTGCGGGGCTCGGCCCATATCTTTTCGATGTCTCCGGCACGGCGCGCACCTATCTTATAGGGGACCTTGACACCGGTGGCTCGCTCGAAAGAGGCGATGAGCTCAAGCACGGACAGTCCGCGGCCCGTCCCGAGGTTGAAGATTTCCAGATTATCCTTATCCTCGCCGTCGAGCATGCGCTTCATTGCTATCACGTGAGCCTTGGCGAGGTCTACGACGTCGATGAAGTCACGGATGCATGAGCCGTCGGGGGTGGGATAGTCGTCGCCAAAGACGGTCAGTTCCTTGCGGATGCCTGCAGCTGTCTGGGTCAGGTAGGGGACGAGGTTGTTGGGCACTCCGTTGGGCAGCTCGCCGATGAGGCCCGAGGGATGCGCTCCGACGGGATTGAAGTAGCGCAGGAGAATCGCCTTTATCGGCGCGCCGGACTTGATGTAGTCCGTGATTATCTCTTCTGAAATCTGCTTGGTGTTTCCGTAAGGTGAGGTGGCCGGCTTGATGGGGGCCGTCTCGTCGATGGGGTTCACGTCCGGCTCGCCGTATACGGTACAGGAGGATGAGAACACGATACCCTTCGTGCCGAACTCGGGCATGAGTTCGAGAAGGTTCATGAGGGTCACGAGGTTGTTGCGATAGTAGAGCAGCGGCTTTTCGACCGACTCCCCTACTGCCTTGGAGGCAGCAAAGTTGATGATACCCTGAATGCCGGGATACTGCTCAAAGACACCGCGCAGGGTGCGGAGGTCTGTGCAGTCACCCTCGACGAAGGCGGGGCGGACACCTGAAATCTTCTCGATGCCGTCAAGTACGTCGCGGTTGGAGTTCGAGAGGTTGTCTATGATGACAACGTCATATCCGGCAGCCTGGAGCTCGACGACGGTGTGCGAGCCGATATATCCGGTACCGCCGGTGACTAGTATTCTTGTTTTTGTCATTTCTTTAGATGTGTTTGGGTTCAGCCGAACAGAGGTGACGGATAGACGCCGTCCTTTACCAGCTCGGCGAAGCGGTCAACAGTCTCCTGACGGTCTGCGGCATAGGTGACGCCGAACCACTTGGAGTTTGTCGGCTCTACCTTCAACGTTATTTCGCCGGCATTGATGAGGTCGTTCACAACCGTGGGGATATAGAACTCGGACTTTAGTTCCTGGCCGTGTTCCTTGAGGAAGTCTACGAAGGCCTTTTCTGAATAGTCGAAATAGTCCGGAGTGAAGCCCCACATGTTCATCGACACGTGTGCCCCCTTCGGGAAGGCACCCTCGACACCCTCCTCAAGGGTCTGTACGAGTTCGCCGTTTTCGTTCATGCGGATTCCGTGACACTCCTTGACACCGGTGAGGTAGCCCTCTTCGTTGACCTGACACAGACCGCGAGAGACACCACCGTTCTTGCTCAGAGTGTTCTCTATCTCGAAGCCCACCATGCAGTACTTGCCCTTCTTGCCCTCTACGCTGCGGAGGAAGTCGGCAAGGGTCTGGAAGCTTTCGCGGCCATAATAGTCGTCGGCGTTGATGACACCGAAGGGTTCTTTGATGACGCCCTTGCCCATAAGGACGGCGTGGCCGGTGCCCCAGGGTTTCTGACGGTCGGCGGGAACGGAGAAACCTTCGGGAAGGTTGTCGAGTTCCTGATAGACCACCTCTACGGGGATGTGGCCTTCATATTTGGCGACGACTTTCTTTCTGAAATCCTCTTCGAAGTCCTTGCGGATGACAAAGACGATTTTGCCGAATCCGGCTTTGAGTGCGTCATAGACCGAGTAGTCCATGATGGTTTCGCCCGAGGGGCCGAGGCCGTCAAGCTGCTTGAGGCCTCCGTAACGGCTGCCCATTCCGGCAGCCAGGATGTATAGGGTCGGTTTCATATTCTATTTTGTTTAGGGTTTTTAGGGTTTGAGGGATTGTAGGGTCGCGGCCTGCCGCGACCGCTTGTTGGTGTTGACTGAGGAGAAATCAGGAGGGACACGGGGCTACCGTTTCCCCTATCCTTTTTCAGCTACCTCTTCAGCAGGAGTGCTATCTTCAGGAGATAGTCGAAGAGTAGAATCTTGGCGTTGGCGTTTCCGGCTATGTCCGTGCGCGCCTTGTCGGTTTCGCTTATGATGTCTTCTACGTTACGCTCGTTTATGAACCTCGAGAATTTGACCGAGAACTGACTCTCCTCGTTGGTCATCTTGTTGAGCGCGGGATACTGAAAGTTGAAGATGAAGTTCTCTCGGGTTATCCGCGCGAAGTAGTCGAAGAGCCTCATTATCTTCTCACGGCCGAAGTCTGCAATCTGTTCAGACAGGTCTCGGAGCCGGACCATATTGACGGAGTAGGCGGTGCGCATGACGTCGCGGAACATCTCTGCGAACTCTTCGTTCTCCCCCGCTCCGGCTGCAAGCTCGGAGGCTTTCAGCAGGCTACCCTCAGACATCGGGGCGAGCGAGCGCGCCGTGTCGGCCGGGACTCCCCGGTTCCTGACAAGCCAGTCGGCAATCTCGGCTTCGGTTAGGGGCTTCATGTTCAGCGTCCGCGTGCGCGAGCGGATTGTCTCAAGCAGCAGCGAGGGCTCGTTGCTGACAAGGATGAAATATGTGTCCGAGAAGGGTTCCTCGAGAACTTTCAGCAGCTTGTTGGCCGCTGATTCGTGAAGCTTCTCGGGAAGCCAGATGACGAAAACCTTCTCCTTGTGTGCAAAGGTGGAGATCCCGGCGTTATAGGAGATGATGTCGGCCTCGTCGGCATATATGATAGGCTGTTTGTTCTCCGCCTTTATCAGAAGCTGCCACCGACGGAAGTCCATCTCGGGACTGTCTCGCAACATCTGTTCCCACTCGGGCATATAGTCGGTTGAGTAGGAAGGTTTGTTCGCCCCCTTCTTGAGTATGGGATAGGAGTAATAAACATCCGGATCCTGAAGGGAGGCGGCGCGACGGCACGACGGACACACACCGCAGGAGTCGCCGTCGTGGCGGTTCTCGCAGTGTATGTACTGAACAAATGCGCGGGCCAGCTTCATCTTTCCGATTCCGGAACGACCGGCCAGCATTATGGTATGAGGGATACGGCCGGAGTCTACCATTCGGCGCAATTCCGCCTTGGTCTGCTCGTGGCCGTATACGTCGCTGAATCTCATAATACAAAGTTACGACTTTTTTAGCAATTAACCTTTATCAACCTTCATATTATCATTAAAATTTACTGAAAAAGATTGAAGGGGCTTCATATTTGCATATCATGTGTGAAAGAAAGGCCGTATCTTTGCGGTGATGAAACAGAAAAAAATCCTATCCTATATCCTGGCCCTGTCGCTGAGCCTGGGTGCCTGCGGCCACTCGGGCCATGAGGGCCACGACCATGAACACGAGGGTCACGACCATGCCTCTGAGATGGCCGAGGGCCATGACCACGATCACGAGGGCCATGACCATGACGGTGACGAACACGAACATGAGGGTGACGAACATGACGGACACGGTCATGCGGCACACGACTCCGAAATACCGTTGGCCGACAAGGAGGCCGCGCGGTTGGGTGTGAAGACGGCCAAAGTCGGACGCGGTCCCTTCGCCGAGACGCTTCGCGTCGGCGGCGTGGTTGAACGCGCCACTGACGGCGAAATCGTTGTCTCGGCTTCGCGCAGCGGCCGCTTCTCCTCTAACGCCTCCCTACAGGTTGGCAATCACATATCTGCCGGTCAGTCGCTGGGCTCAATCAGTTCCGCAGGCACCGAAGGGGGCGACGTTGTGGCGGCAGGTCGTGCGCGTCTTCAGGCAGCCGAGCGTGAGGTTGAGCGGCTGAAGCCCCTCGTCGCCACGGGCGCAGTCAGCCGGGCCGAGTTCCAGCGGGCCGAGGCTGAACTGTCTCTGGCTCGGGCGGAGGCCGGCTCTGGAGTGTCGGGCACTGTCACCTCGCCGGGCGCTGGCGTGGTCACCAATGTGGCCGTGCGCAACGGTGAGTTCGTGGAGCGTGGCCAGACCATTGCGGTCATCTCGAAGAATACCAAACTGACCCTTCGCGCCGATGTGCCGGCGCGACACGCAGCCATGGGCCGTCAGGCTGTGTCGGCCAATTTCCGTCAGGAAGGGATGGGCGCTGCTGTCTCGCTTAACTCACACGGAGGCCGGCGTCTTGACAATTCCGCCGCCGCAGCCTCTGAGGGTTATATTCCGGTGAGGTTCTCGTTCGTCAATGACGGCACCGCAATCCCGGGAGCCTTTGCCGAGATCTGGCTCATCGGCTCCCAACGCCCCGACGTTCTGACCGTGCCGGAAAAGGCAATCGTTGAAATACAGGGTGTCAAGTATGTGTTCGAAAAGGTCCATGAGGGCAAGTATGCCAAACACCGTGTGCGCACCGGCGGAAGCGACGGCGTGAGTGTCGAGGTTATCGAAGGCCTCTCCGGAGGCGAGGAAATCGTCACCGATGGCGCGAGGGTTATCCGCATGGCAGAAATATCAAACATCGCACCTCCGGCCCATACCCATAACCATTAATTTCTCAGGGACGATATGCTGAACAAAATCATCAGGACCTCGCTGAACAACCGCATCGCGGTCGTGGCCGTCTCGGCGCTCCTTTTCTTCGTCGCGCTCGTCGGGCTGTTCACCATGGAGGTCGATATATTTCCGGACCTTAACGCACCGACGGTGACGGTTATGACGGAGTCTCGCGGCCTCTCGCCCGAAGAGGTGGAGAAGAGTGTCAGCCGTGAGATAGAGTCTGCGCTGAGCGGGGCGGCGGGTGTCCGCCGTGTTTCTTCGGCTTCGGCAACCGGTTTTTCTGTCGTGAAGGCTGAGTTCGACTGGGGGACTGACATAAATATTGCGCGTCAGACTGTGACCGAGCGACTCGGGACGGTCTCGTTGCCATCCGGGGCCGGTACACCGGTATTGGGTCCCCAGGCCTCTATACTTGGCGAAATACTCATCGTAGGCCTGGAGTCAAAGGACCTGTCGGGCGCGGAGCTGCGCACGGTGGCCGAACGCGATATTGCGCCGCGACTCAGGTGTGTAGGCGGTGTCGCCCAGGTCAGTGTTATCGGTGGTGACCCTGAGGAGTTCACCGTGGAGATTTCTCCGGACCGTCTCCGTTATCACGGCCTCTCGGTGGCTGACGTGACGGAGGCGCTCGACCGCTTCACAACAGATGCTTCGGGCAGCATAATCGAGGGGTGGGGAAACGAGTATTCGGTCAAGGCCCGTATGCAGACCACAGACCCAGAAGTGATGGAGGAGGCCGTCGTCGGGCTCTCCCCTGAGGGTACGACCGTCGTTCTCGGTGACGTGGCCAAGGTCTCTCGCGGCGCCCAGCTTCCGGCTATCGGCGTGGCCTCGGTCGAGGGTCGGCCGGCCGTGCTGCTGACCGTGATGAAACAACCCGGTGTCGGTTCGACAGGACTGACCGAGAATCTTCTGAAAACCCTCGAAGAGACTGTCCCGACGCTCCCTGGAAACATAAAGGTGAAGACCGACATTTTCCGGCAGTCTGATTTTATCTCCGCCTCGGTGGGCAACCTCCGCGTTTCGCTCTTCGAGGGTGCGCTCTTTGTCATCGTCATACTCTTTCTGTTTCTCTTCAATCTGCGCACTACGCTCATCTCGTCTCTTGCCCTGCCGGTGTCCGTCGTCCTCAGCCTTGCGGTCCTGCGGCTGATGGGGTTGACGGTGAACACGATGACCCTGGGTGGTATCGCTATCGCCATCGGCTCGTTGGTGGACGATGCAATCGTCGATGTGGAGAATGTATATAAACGTATTCGACGCAACCGCCAGCTCCCGCCCGAGCGTCGGCGAAGCGTTATCGACGTGGTGTTCGAGGCTTCGCGCGAGGTGCGTATGCCTATCCTCAACTCGACCCTGATTATATGCGCGGCCTTCACTCCGCTCTTCTTCCTGTCGGGTATGGAGGGGCGTCTGCTAAAACCGCTCGGCATCGCGTTTATGGTCGCCTTGGCTGTCTCCACTGTCGTTGCGCTGACCCTCACTCCGGTGCTCTGCTCTTATCTTCTCGGTGGCAAAAAGACCAAGGGTAGCCTCAACATTGACCGCCAGCCGAAACTTGCTTTGTGGCTGCGCTCGAAGTATGTCCGCGTGCTGAAGCGTGTCATCAAGCGTCCGCGAGCCGTGCTCTACACCACAGCTGCCCTGTTCGTTCTTGCCCTCTGTCTGCTCCCTACCCTCGGGCGCAGCTTCCTTCCCCCTTTCAATGAGGGTTCTTTCACTATAAATATCAGCGCACTGCCGGGTATCTCGCTCGAGGAGAGCGACCGCATCGGTCGTCAGGCTGAGGAGATTATCCTTAAGACTCCGGGTATCCTGACCACGGCGCGCAAGACGGGCCGCGCGGAGCTTGACGAACATTCGTTAGGCGTGAATGTCTCTGAAATAGAGGCCCCGTATAAGCTCCCGAAGGGGATGAAGCGTCAGGACCTCGCGCGACAGATTCGCGAGGGTCTGGGCCATATTCCGGGGGTTACGGTGGAGGTCGGACAGCCTATCTCGCATCGAATCGACGCAATGCTGACCGGCAGCGAGGCACAGTTGAGCCTGAAGATTTTCGGCGAAGACCTCGACGAGATGCTGCGTATCGGCAAGAACATCGCTGCTTCGATGAAGGGCATCGAGGGACTGGAGGACGTAACGGTCGAACCGCTCGTTCCGCGTCCGCAGCTGGAGCTGCGTCCGCGTCCGGTGATGCTTGCCCGCTATGGCGTTACGCCGGCTCAGTTCCGCGAGTTTGTGGAGGCTGCCATCGGCGGTCGCGAGGTGGGCGTGGTCTATGAGCAGGGTTATCCCTTCCCGGTGACTCTGCGTCTCTCGCCAGAGATGCGCACCCCGGAGGCGTTGGCAGACGTTTCGGTTTCTACTCCGAAGGGTGCTGTGCCCTTGAGCGAGTTGTGTGAGATTGAGTCCACTTCCGGTCCGAGCGGCATCAACCGCGAGAACGGCAAGCGCCGTCTGACCGTGACGGCCAACATCGAGGGGCGCGACCAGCGCGGTGTTGTGACCGAAGTGAGGAATCGTATCTCCGAGGTGAAGCTCCCCGACGGCGTGACTTATCAGTTGTCGGGCCAGTTCGAGAATGAGGAGTCGGCGTCGCGTACCTTGGCTTTGACTTCGTTCATTGCCCTCATCATTGTGGCGCTCCTGCTCTACGGTGAGTTCCGCTCGTGGCGTCAGGCAGGTCTTATCCTTCTCAACATGCCGCTGGCGATGATAGGCGGCGTATTGATTCTTGTGCTGACCGGGAGCGACCTGAACATTCCGGCCATCATCGGTTTCGTCTCGCTGTTAGGTATCGCGACGCGTAACGGCATGCTGCTCATGAGCGAATACAACCGATTGGCCGAAAAGAATGTGAGCCGCCAGCTGATGATTCTTCGCGGCTCGGCCGACCGTCTTAACCCGATAGTGATGACGGCCCTGACCTCGGCCCTGGCCCTGTTCCCTATCGTGTTGCGCGGCGACCTGCCGGGAAATGAGATTCAGGCTCCACTGGCACTGGTGATTTTAGGTGGCCTCATATCCTCTACCCTTCTCAATATCTTCGTGCTTCCGGCTCTCGCCTACCGCTATGCTCGCAAGTCGAAATGACCCGGGTCGAAGTAAGGTCCGGCAATCCGTCCTTAAACTTTTCGGGTTTTTGCTTATCTCATCAATAAGTACTCCTAAGAAAAGGTGTTTCTAATTTTTAAGAGTTGGTTATGGAAAGGGATTTAAAAATGTTTTAGTTTCCCGCATCCGTTTCCAAACCATTAAAAGTTGATGTTCAGTTTACATACAGACTTTGACTTAAATTTTTGAACTTTCTCCATACTATACATATCATGAAGCCAGTGACGACATTTGCCCTCTCACTCTTTCTCGGAACCGTCTCGGCCTCGGCGATGACCTTCACCGAGACCGTGGATTCCATAACCGCCAATAACCCTGACGTATTCAAGGCGCGCCTGGAGGCGGCCGTGGCTCACGCTGACATCAAAAACGCGGGTGCCCTTTCGGACCCTGAGCTTGGGGGCGAATATATGTGGATGCCGAAGGGTGTCGATAACCGCTGGAATGTCGGTGTCGAGTGGGGATTCGAATGGTTCGGGGTCTATGGCGCACGGCGTCGCGAGGCGTCGGCCCAGGCGGATGCCTTCACGGTTCTTGCGGAAGCTACGGAGCTGGAACGCCGTCAGGCGGTCGTGGCGGCTCTGACAACCTGGCAGCTTCAGCAGAGGCGTCTGGCCCTCATAGAGTCCATGGCGGCTGCCAACGCCGAGATGCTGACCCTCAGTGACCAGCGTCTGAAGGAGGGTAACATTTCCCGGCTCGACGCAAACAAGATTCGCATTGAAGTGGGCCGTTTCGCGGTTCGCATTGAGGATGAGCGCCAGTCGCTTATCGAGGCGGCTCAGAACCTCTGTCAGTTGGCCGGGGGCCGGGAGGTCGGTCCGTGGCTGGCTTCGATGTCTGATGATTTCCTGTCAGACCTTCCCCTCCCCTCTCTGGAGACCGTAATCGCGAATGCAAGGCGTCTTCCTGCCGTGCGTGCTGCGGTGGCTCAGACGGAGGCTGCTCGTCGCGCTGTCTCGACGGCAAAGGCGGAGCTGGGACCGGGTATCACCGTCGGTTATAAGCACCTGTTTGAGGACGGGATGCACTTCAACGGCGTGTCGCTCGGTGTGACGCTGCCTATCTTCTCAAACCGCGGAAAGGTGGAGGCGGCACGTCTGCGTCAGCTACAGGCTGAGTTCGCCACCTCGGCGGCCGAGCGCGAGGAGGAGGCGACAGCCCGCGCACTGTGGCAGAGGGCCGAGTCGCTGCGCGTCCGCCTCGAACCGCTGCGCGAGGTCTTCACCACCTCCGACAACTTCGCCCTCCTGAAGCAGCAATACGATGCCGGCCAGATCTCCCTCCACGAGTACCAGGAAGACAAGCTCTACTTCCTCGAAGCCGAGCTCGAGTACCTCGACCTCCAGGCCCGCTACCGCACCGCCCTCGCCGACCTCCTCCTCTACCGCTGAT
>CAZUAK010000009.1:30236-34079 GCA_964618395.1 uncultured Sangeribacter sp. | reverse complement strand
GTGAGGGTTCGAATCCTTCCAAGGCAACTCCCCCTTCCCCCCGAAAGAGTCAAGAATGGATTTTCCATCTTGGCTCTTTCATTTTATATCCCCACGAACGGGGTTGCAGATTAGGAGATATTTTTGTAATTTTGAGAAAGATTTTGCTTTTTGTTTTATGCATCCCTTTACTCATCTTCATGTCCACTCGCAGTATTCGCTGCTGGACGGAAAAGCTTCGATAAGCGAACTGGTTGATAAGGCGGTCGACTGCGGAATGCGCGGACTGGCCCTCACCGACCACGGCAATATGTATGGTATCAAGGAGTTCTACAACTACGTAAAGAAGAAAAACAAGTCACTGCCCGACGATAAAAAGATAAAGCCCATCATAGGCTGCGAGATGTATGTCGCCCTCAACGGCATAGACTCAAAAAACAACACCCCCGACGACAAGGGGGCGCACCTCATCGTTCTCGCTAAAAACGAGAAGGGGTATCACAACCTGGTGAAGCTCGTCAGCCAGGCATGGACCGACGGCTTCTACTTCCGCCCCCGCACGGACCACGCCCATCTTGAGAAATACCGCGAGGGACTTATCATCTGTTCCGCCTGCATCGCCGGCGAAGTCCCGGCCCTCTACCGCGACGGACGTGTCGAAGAGGCCGAGAAGGCGATTCTGTGGCACAAGGAGATGTTCGGCGACGACTACTACCTCGAGCTCCAGCGTCACCAGACCTTCAAGCAGAACGCCAACACGGAGGCCTTCGAGCTGCAGAGCCGCATCAACCCCTGGCTCATAGAGATGGGCCGCAAACACGGCATCAAACTCATCGCCACCAACGACGTTCACTTCACCAACGAAGCCGACGCCGAGGCGCATGACCGCCTCATCTGCGTATCGACAAACACGCTGGTCAACACCCCGGGCCGCATGAACTACTCCAAGCAGGAATGGTTCAAGACAACCGAGGAGATGCAGAGCATCTTCAGCGATGTCCCCGAGGCGATAGAAAACACATGGGAGATACTGGAGAAGGTCGAGAGCTACTCTATCGATCACGCCCCCATCATGCCCAACTTTGAGATACCCGCCGAGTTCGGGACCGAAGAGGAATACCGCCAAAGGATTAGCGAGAAAGAGCTCTTCGACGAATTCACCCGAGACGAGAACGGCAACGTCGTGCTCTCTCAAGAAGATGCCGAAGCCAAGATCAAGAGGCTCGGAGGCTACGACAAGCTCTACCGCATAAAATTAGAGGCCGACTATCTGGAGAAGCTCACCTGGGAAGGGGCCAAGAGGATATATCAGGACAAACTGACCGACGAGATAAAGGAGCGGCTTAAGTTTGAGCTTTACATCATGAAGACGATGGGCTTCCCCGGTTACTTCCTCATCGTCCAGGACTTCATCAACACGGCGAGGAACAAGCTCGGCGTCAGCGTCGGTCCGGGCCGTGGCTCGGCCGCCGGTTCAGCCGCCGCCTACTGCTTGGGCATCACCCAGGTTGACCCCATCAAGTACGACCTCCTTTTCGAACGTTTCCTCAACCCCGACCGTATATCGCTGCCCGATATCGACGTCGACTTTGACGATGACGGTCGCTATGAGGTGCTGAAATACGTGACGGAAAAATATGGTGCCGAGAAGGTCGCGCATATCGTGACCTATCAGACCATGGCGGCCAAGAACGCCATCAAGGATGTCGCGCGCGTCTTGGGCCTATCCATCAGCGAGGCCAACCGACTGACCAAGCTCGTCCCCGACAGGCTGCCCGAAGTCGACGGCAAATCACCCAAGATAAACCTGAAGAACGTTCTGAAATATCACCCGCCCTTCGCCGCCGAGAAGCAGAGTCCCAACCCGCTCGTCAGGGAGACGATAGAGTACGCCACCCAGCTCGAGGGCAACGTCCGCGGAACGGGCGTGCACGCCTGCGGCGTCATCATCTGCCGCGACGACATCACCGACTGGGTTCCCGTCGCCACGGCCACGGCGGCCGACGGCACCAAAGACATCACCACCCAGTATGAAGGCTCGGTCATCGAAGACACCGGCCTCATCAAGATGGACTTCCTCGGCCTCAAGACCCTCTCCATCATCAAGGAGACCCTGCTCAACATCAAGGAGGCCCGCGGCATAGACCTCGACATCGACAACATACCGCTCGACGACCCGGCCACCTTCAAGCTCTACTGCGAAGGCAACACCACCTCCACCTTCCAGTTCGAGTCTGCCGGCATGCAGCAGTCGCTGCGCAAGCTCCAGCCCTCAAAGTTCGAGGACCTCATAGCCATGAACGCCCTCTACCGCCCGGGCCCGATGGACTACATCCCCTCCTTCATCGCGCGCAAGCACGGCGAGGAGCCGATTGTCTACGACATACCTATAATGAAGAAGTATCTTGAGGAGACCTACGGCATCACCGTCTATCAGGAACAGGTGATGCTCCTCTCGCGCCTGCTCGCCAACTTTACTCGAGGCGAGAGCGACGTGCTCAGAAAGGCGATGGGTAAGAAGATGATAGACAAGATGAACGAGCTCAAGGTGAAGTTCATCGAAGGGGGCACCGCCAACGGGCATAAAGAAGAGACGCTCAACAAGATATGGGCCGACTGGGAGAAATTCGCCTCATACGCCTTCAACAAGTCACACGCCACGTGTTACTCCTGGGTGGCCTACCAGACCGCCTATCTCAAGGCCAACTACCCCGCCGAGTACATGGCCGGCACGCTGAGCCGTAACCTCTCGGCCTCAGACAAGCTGAAGGTCATCATGGCCGAGTGCAAGAGGATGGGGATAGCCGTCAAGAACCCGGACATCAACGAGAGTCTTGAGAAGTTCAGCGTCTCCCCGTCGGGCGAGATCCGTTTCGGACTCGGCGCGGTCAAGGGTGTCGGCGTCAACGCCGTGAACGCCATCCTCGCCGAGCGGAAGAAGAACGGCCCCTACAAGGACATTTATGACTTTGTGGAGAGGGTGAACCTCTCGGCCTGCAACCGCAACGCCATCGAGGCCCTGGCCCTGGCCGGCGCGTTCGACAGCTTCAACGTAGACCGCGAGATGTTTGTCGAACCTATGTTCGACAGCACGTGGACCGACCTGCTCGTCAAGTATGGCCAAGGCATCCAGAACGACAAGAACTCGCTTCAGGCCAGCCTCTTCGACGACTTTGAAGACGACATAGAAACCAACAAACCGCCCTTCCCGAAATATAACAAATGGTCGTTGATTGAGCTTTTGGAAAAGGAGAAGGAGATGGTGACAATCTACCTCTCGGCCAACCCTCTCGACCCGTATTATATGGTCCTGGAATTCGACTGCAACGCCAGGATGGCCAATCTCGACGAGTACGAGCAGCCGGGGATGGAACTGAGGATGGGTGGCCTCGTGGTCAACACCGAAGAGAGGATGACCAAGAAGGGCAAGCCCTTCGGCCGCGTCGAGATAGAGGACTTCTCGGGCAAGCATGAGTTCGCCTTCTTCGGCAGGGACTACGAAGACACCTACCCCAAGTTCAGGAAGGGAGAGGCAGTCTACATGAAGGGCCAGGTTGTCCCGCGCATGTTCCGCGAGGGTGAGTATGAGGTCAAGATACGGACGGTGGAACCGCTTGACAGGGTCCGCGGGTCTGTGGCCAACAACCTCAGCATCTGCCTCTCGTCGGGATTCGACGACGAGAAGATACTCTCGGGCCTTCAGGAGATATTCAGCAAGGAAAACTGCGAGAAGGCCCGTGCTGACGGTGAAGTAATGGGCTCGGTCGAGCTGCTCATAAAGGACCCCGAGACTCACTTCACCTATAACTGCCGGCTGAAACGTCACGCGCCCATCAACAAGGAGGTGACGGATTATCTGAGGCT
>CAZUAK010000009.1:23770-30136 GCA_964618395.1 uncultured Sangeribacter sp. | reverse complement strand
GGGTGCGCAAAAGGAGGGACTTCCGTAAAGAAGCACCATGGCCGGAAGCAACACCACACTGAAGTGAGGGTCCCGTCCGACATTTCTAAAGAAAGGAAAGACCTCGTCAAGGCGGCGCTGAAATGGGAAGGTGTGGCCTACAGGTACGCCGGCTATGACCGCTCGGGCACAGACTGCTCGGGGATGGTGCTGACACTTTACGAGCAGACGGCAAATATAAAATTACCCCGCAATTCGGCCAAACAGGCTGAGTTCTGCAAAAAGATCCGTGCAAAGGATGTCAGACCCGGAGACCTGGTGTTTTTCGCCACGGGGAAAGACCCGGACAAGATATCTCACGTAGGCATCATACTGAATGACCGCGACTTCATCCACGCATCATCATCAAAGGGAGTTGTCATCTCCAAGCTCGACGCCCCCTATTATCAACGGACCTTCAAGATGTTCGGACGCGTGCCGGGCATGGCCAATTAGGCCACTGTTCAACAAGGTGTCAGCTCGGGTAGCAGCCGTGAGCCGATTCTGCACTGGAGATAAAGGCACACGGAATGGAGAGAGAAATGATGATAAAAACCAAAAAAAATTTGGTCATGTGGGAAGAATCCGTTAATTTTGGAAAGTAAAAAGAAAAACTCAACTAAAGCAAAGAAAAATGGCACTTCAATTCACTGATCAGACTGCCCGCGAAGCCATCGAAAGTGGCAAGCCGGTAGTGATCGACTTCTGGGCCACATGGTGTGGTCCCTGTATCAAACTCGGTCCCGTCGTAGAGGAACTCGCCGAGAAGTATGACGGCAAAGCCATCATCGGCAAGCTCAACATCGACGAAAACGATGAGATCGCCTCTGAGAACCGCGTGCGCAACATCCCGACTGTCCTCTTCTTCAAGGATGGCAAACTCGCTGACCGCAGCGTAGGCCTCGTGAAACTCTCAGACCTCGAAGAGAAACTGACCAAGATTCTCTAATCAAGAGAAACAGACCAGGTTTCTCTAATCAAGGGAAACTGACCAGGATTCTCTTCTCTAAAGAAAAAGAGCACTCCATACTCTAAATAGAGTAATTTCAAATTCGTCCAATTCATTTTGAAGAGTCCGCGCCCGTTGTGATAACGATGCGCGGTTTTTCTTTTATTTTCACCTCTCGATTTTACATTCGTTAAGAAACCGCTCCCCCTCTTTTAAAATTCTCTAAATTTGGACCACTCGCCCTCACGCAATAAAATATATAAGTCTGTTTTTCGCTTTTATAAGTTAGAAAGTACAAAACAAGACTCATCATCATGAAAAGGAATTTTCTCAAATTTCTGGGGGTAGCGATGTTCGGGATTGCCGCACTGTCGGCCTCCGCGAACCGTCAGGACAGCGGCTTTGTCAAAGTCGCCAACACACCCTCTTTCGAGACAGACTTCACCGTAGCCGCAGAAAGCACCATCAACTCGGTGGTGTGCATCAAGAACTACGTCACCCCCCGGGGCATGAACGATTACGGATACGGCTCCGAGAGCGATCCTTTCGGAATGTTTGATTTCTTTTTCGGACCTCAGCAACGCCGTGAACAGCCCCGGACCCAGCGCAAGAAGCAGGAACCGGTCCAGAGCGGCTTGGGCTCGGGCGTCATCCTGTCGGCAGACGGCTACATCGTCACCAACAACCACGTCATAGACGGCGCCGAGAGGCTCGAGGTCCTGCTCAACGACAACTCGACATACGACGCCAGGGTCATCGGCACAGACGAGGCCACTGACCTGGCCCTCATCAAAATCGACGCCAATGGCCTCGACGCCATCTCGTTCGGCAACTCCGAGGCCGTACGCGTCGGCGAGTGGGTACTGGCCGTCGGCAACCCCTTCGGCTTCAATTCCACCGTCACCGCCGGCATCGTCTCGGCCAAGGCCCGCAGCCTGAGCCACAACTCACGCAACGGCCAGATGGGCATCGAGTCGTTCATCCAGACCGACGCCGCCCTCAACCCCGGCAACTCCGGAGGCGCGCTCGTCAACCTCAAGGGTGAGCTCATCGGCATCAACTCAGCCATATACTCCAACACCGGCTCGTACTCCGGCTTCTCATTCGCCATCCCCACGACCATCGTGGAGAAAGTCATCACCGACCTCAAGCAGTACGGAACCGTCCAGCGCGCCCAGCTCGGATGTACCGGCACAGAGCTGACCGCAGCCATAGCTAAAGAGAAAGGCATCACCGCCACCAAGACCGGCTTCATCATCGCCGAGGTCAGCGACCGCTCCACAGCCAAGGAACTCGGCCTGCAGACTGACGACGTCATCGTCGCCATCAACGGCACACCCGTCATCAACCACGCCCAGCTCGTAGAGCAGCTGACGAAATACCGTCCCGGCGACAAGATCGAGGTGACCTTCTATCGCGACAACAAGAAGATAACCAAGAGCGCGACCCTGCGCAACAACCAGGGCTCGACCGCGCTGACCAGGAAGGGAGACTTCGCCAGCCTCGGCTGCGCCTTCAAGAAACTCAGCGAAGAGACCAAGAAGAGCCTTGAGCTCTCAGGGGGCGTACAGGTCACCGGACTCGAGAAAGGCCTCCTTCAGGAGAACGGGGTCCGCGAAGGCTTCATCATCACAGAGATCAACAACAGGCCGGTCAACTCGTCAGACGATGTCGAGGCCATCTATGACAGTGTCATGAAATCGTCAGACCCGGATAAGCTGCTTGTTATCAAAGGCCTTTATCCCACCGGCAAACGCAGCTACTATGCCGTAGACCTCGCGGGCGAATAAGGACCCGGCCCCGACGTGACGCAGGTAAGACCCGGACTTGACGTTGATAAAACGAGAAAGGCGGGACGCGATAAAACAATTTCGCGTCCCGTTCGTTCTCTTCATACGTGGTATTTTGCAGTTTACGTTATTTTTTCGTAATTTTGCACTAATTTTTGGAAAGCACAATATGAGACAACTAAAGATAACAAAATCGATAACTAACCGCGAGAGCGCGTCTCTCGACAAATATCTTCAGGAAATCGGCAAAGAAGAGCTGATTTCCGTCGCCGAAGAGGTCGAGCTCGCTCAGCGCATCAAAAAAGGAGATAAAAAGGCTCTTGAGAAATTGACCAAGGCCAACCTTCGTTTCGTAGTCTCGGTTGCCAAACAATATCAGAATCAGGGACTCAGCCTTCCTGACCTCATAAACGAGGGTAACCTCGGCCTCATCCGTGCTGCCCAGAAATTCGATGAAACCAGAGGTTTCAAATTCATTTCCTACGCAGTGTGGTGGATCCGCCAGTCAATCCTCCAGGCCCTGGCCGAGCAGTCGAGGATTGTCCGCCTTCCGCTCAACCAGGTCGGCTCGCTCAACAAGATCAGCAAGGCCCTGCAGCAGTTTGAGCAGGAACACGAGCGCCGTCCGAGTCCCGAGGAACTCGCCAAGGTTCTTGACCTCCCTGTGGAGAAAGTCATCGACACGCTGAAGGTCCAGGGCCGCTCCATCTCGGTCGACGCCCCCTTTGTCGAAGGCGAGGACAACTCGCTTCTCGACGTTCTGGCCAACGACGACAGTCCCTCGGCCGACGCCTCGCTCAACCAGGAGTCCCTCTCGCGCGAGGTGGACCGCGCCCTGCGTCAGCTCTATGACCGCGAGCGCGAAATCCTGAAGATGTTCTTCGGCATCGGCTGTCAGGAGATGACACTCGAGGAGATCGGCGCCCGCTTCGACCTTACGCGTGAACGCGTACGTCAGATCAAGGAAAAGGCGATTCGCCGTCTGCGTGGCCAGAAGAGCAAACTCCTACAAAGCTACCTCGGTGAATAAAACGCTAAAAATAAAGCCCGTCGTGATGCAGTTGATTATGTCGATTGCCCTCGCGACAGGCTTTTTCGGTTTCTGTATACCCGCTGCCGAGGCTTCGGAGAGCGACGCGGCTGAGGCCATGGCAGTGAACGCCGAAACGTCACAGGCCAAGAAACTGTCAGACCCTCAGTATGAGAGCCTAATCCCCTCTGCGGGACGCGACCTTTCGACCACCCACTTCACCTGGGGCGCGGAGTTGGGCAGCTCCATTGACTTGGGGGGCAATGACATGTCGAGCTTCGATTGTTCGGTCGTTATGGGTTACAAGAATTCAGCCATACGGCTTGCGGGCCTCTCGGTGGGACTCCGCCGGTCTTTCGGCTCGCGAAACACCTTCATTCCCCTGATGGCCGTCCTCAGGACCTCTTTCCGTTCAAAGCCGTCGCTGTTTTTCATGCACTTGGAGGCCGGCTACAGCTTCAACTCCATAGCCAACTCCCATGTCAGGGGCGACTATGGCGGCAGCCTTGGCCTGGGCATCAACCTGAGCCGGAGCTCCAAGTTCATGACCCACATCATCATCGCCTACGGCTTTCAGCATTTTGATGTCAAGCACCGCGAGGAGGCCGGACTCAAGACGGAAAACGTCCCCCTGGCCCAGCTCTCTTTCGGCATCAATTTCTAACCCAAGAAGTTAACCTTTTCCCGACCGGAACCGTTCCTGTCGGAAACAAGAAGACAATACCTGACTAACCTAAATAAACCGGTGAGTGGTTCTTGAAAATCAAAGAGTCTAATGCTCAGTATTTTTAAGACTACTTTATCGATTAATTTTTAAGATCTACTTAAATGAAAAAACTTATTATGGGAACAGTCGCAGCCCTCTCCTTGATCTGTTTCGCCTCTGAAGCGAAGGGACAGCGCGCAAACCCTATCTTCGCCACAGAGGGGAATCCCTACGGGACCATCGACTTCACCGTCGTCACTCCGGCAGACTATGAGGACGCCGTCAAGCAAGGCATCGCCGAGCAGCAGCGTCTCATCAAGAAAATCGTAGACAACCCCGAAGCTCCGACCTTCGAGAACACCATCGCGGCCCTTGACCGTTCGGGACGCCAGCTCGGAATCGCCGCACTGGCGCTGAGCAACATCGAGCACGCAAACGGTGACCCCGAGCTCATGGAGCTCATGGCCAAGGTCTCTCCCCTGCTTGCCGAACAGAGCGCCAACGTCATTCTCAACGAAGGCCTCTGGAAAAGAATCAAGAAGGTCTATGACACGCGCGACGAGCGAAAGGACCTGACGACAGAAGACCTGCGCCTGCTGACCGAGACCTACGACTCATTCGCCAACAACGGCGCCAACCTTGAAGGCAAGGAGCGCGAGAAGTACCGCAAGCTCACCACCCAGCTCTCCGAGCTGACCACGAAGTTCGCCCAGAACGTGGCCCAACACATGCAGGCTCCCGAACAGCGCCTCTTCATCACCGAAGAGCAGACCGCAGGGCTGCCCGAGGGCATCAAGCAGGCGGCGCGCGCCGAGGCACGCGAGGCCCTCTTGGCCGAGGGTAAGGCTGACGACCCCAACCTCTACATGTTCACTGTTTTCGCCCCCAGCTATACTCCGTTCATGAAGTATATTGACGACCGTGACCTCCGCGAACAGATGTTCCGCATCTACGGTCGCCGCAACCTCGGCGGAAAGTATGACAACCAGCAGATTCTCAAGGACATCGCCAACATCCGCATGGAGATAGCCCAGCTGTTGGGCAACCAGCACCACGCCGAGCTCACCCTCAAGCACACCATGGCCGCGAACGCCGAGGGAGTGTATGACCTGCTCAACCGTCTCAAAGACGCCTATAAGGAGCCTATGCAAAAGGAGATGGCCGAGATCGAGGCCTACGCACAGTCTAAGGTCGGCCCCGGCTTCAAGCTCATGCCCTGGGACTATGCCTACTGGTCAGACAAGCTCAAACAGGAGCGTTATGCCTTCAATGACGAGGACATGAAGCCCTATTTCGAGATGAACAACACCATCGCCGGCGTGTTCGGTCTCGCCACCAAGCTCTACGGCTACACCTTCAAGGAGAACAAGAACATCGCCGTCTATCATCCCGACGCAACCGCATACGAGGTTTACGGCCCCGACGGCAAGATTCTCGGTATCCTCTACACCGACTTCTACTACCGTCCCGGCAAGGCTCCCGGCGCATGGATGACGGAGTTCCGCCCCGAGGTCAAGGACGACAACGGCGTGCGTGAAATTCCCATCATCTCCATCGTCATGAACTTCTCGAAGCCTGTCGGTGACGAGCCCGTCCTCCTGACTCCGTATGAGGTCGAGACCTTCCTCCACGAGTTCGGCCACTCCCTCCACGGCCTCTCGTCCGAGGCCAAGTACGAAAGCCTCTCCGGCACAAACGTATATCACGACTTTGTGGAGCTTCCCTCGCAGTTCAATGAGAACTATCTGACTCAGAGCAAGTTCCTCGACACCTTCGCGAAGCACTACAAGACTGGCAAAAAGATGCCGAAAGACCTGATAGACAAGTTCATCAAGGCTTCACAGTATGCCGCCGCCTACGCCTGCATGCGTCA
>CAZUAK010000009.1:1913-23760 GCA_964618395.1 uncultured Sangeribacter sp. | reverse complement strand
TTCCTCGACATGGCCTACTATACCCGCACCGAACCGTTCCGCAACTCAGACGACATCACGGAGTTCGAGATTGCCGCCATTGAGCCGGTCAAGATTTTCGAACCGGTTGAAGGCACACTGCTCTCGCCCGCATTCGCCCACATCTTCTCGGGCGGTTACTCATCGGGCTACTACGGCTACAAATGGGCAGAGATGCTCGACGCCGACGCCTTCGAGGCCTTCCTCGAAAACGGCCTCTTCGACAAGAAGACAGCCGACAAGTTCCGCGTCATCCTTCAGAGCGGCGGCACCGTCGACCCGATGGAGCTCTACGTGAACTTCCGGGGCAAGAAGCCGACCATCGACGCCATGCTGAAACGCGACGGCATCAAGAAGTAAGGTCCGGCACACATCGCAAAAATCCTAAACCGAGGTGAATCGTCAGTCTGACGGTTCACCTTAGTTTTTCTAAACGGGTTAAAATCGGGGACGGTGCAACCATATTGGATTAACAGACGTTAAAGAAACATAAGACTATTATCTATGAAAAGAAACTTCGGACGATACGCGCTTTTGGTTCTTCTGTCAGCTCTCTTTTGCGGAGGATGCTCCCGCTCTGCAACCACTGAGGACTATACGGAACCGGTCACTGTGGCCGACACCGTCACAGAGGAGACGGCGGAGCCCGACACCGTGGCGGAAGAAAAGCCCGTTGTGATCAACACTCCGGCCGAGGCCATCGAGTATATGCGCCGCTCCGAGGATTCTGCCAAGTACATGTCCGGCATCCTGCCCGTCATGGCCGAAGACGAGCTGTCTTATTGCGTCAAGCTCCTCCACAGCACCCACCCCCACTTCTTCATCGTCGACAAGGCGCAGCTCGAAATCGTGGTGTACGACCGTTTCGGACGCGAAGAGAAGCGCGTGGGAATGGCCTGCTCCAAGAACTTCGGCACCAAACACAAATACCGCGACAACAGAACCCCCGAGGGCTTCTTCAGCGCCAAGGGTGTGTATGACTCCACAGAGTGGCTTTTTACCGACGATGATGGAAACACGTCTCAGGTGAAAGGACAGTTCGGTCCGCGATTCATCCGCCTGAATGTCCCCAACACCAGCCAGATAGGCATCCACGGCACCTGCGCACCCTGGTCAATCGGTCACCGCCGCAGCCACGGCTGCATCCGCGTCACCAACGAGCATATCATGGAACTGGTACAGTATGTCGACTCCGGCATGCCCGTCATCGTCTCTCCCGGAAGCCGCGACATGGCCGTCAACGCCGAAGAGGGCTACTATGTCCCCGCGGTGTCTACGCGAAGAAGCGGCTCGAAGGCTTCGGCCAAGGGTTATATCAACCGCGAACCGCAAGAAGCGAAGACTGACGACACCACGGTCGGCACGGCCACGATTGAGGCTCCGGACACCGTCACGACGGTGGCGCCCGACACCATCCACGCCACAGAAACGGAACTCTGAATTTGGGTATTTCGGTCCTTTTGATTAAATTTGCATATTGAAGCGGAACGGCCTTGGAGAGCGAAACTCCAATCGGGCGGTCCCGTTTCGACATCTAATTTTCACCTAACACGGAATTGATGAGTAACTTGAGAATAGCCGGTGTGATTCTGCTCGCAGTCGTCTGGGGGTGGCTCGTTCGGTCCATTCTCGTTTACGGGGGTGGTTTCACGGCCAAGAACCTCTTCATCATCGTCGCCTCGGGCATCATAATCTTTGTCCCGATATGGAAGAGATACTTCCGGAAGGAGCAAAAATAAGGCGCGAGGCATCACAGGTGAGAAGCATAAAGGAGAAACGACTTTTATGAGCGAGGATATACACACACCAAGCGAGGGTACGCCAAGCGCGGATACACAGAAACCAAGCGAGGTCATACCGAGCGCGGACATTCAGAAAGAAAAGGGGAACGAGGGACTGTTAAGGTCAATCGACTCTCCGGCGGACCTGCGTAAACTGTCGGTCGAGGAGCTTCCGCAGGTATGCGATGAGCTGAGGCAGTTCATCATCAACAGCTGCTGTTCCAATCCGGGCCACTTCGGCTCGAGCATGGGGGCCGTGGAGCTCATCGTGGCCCTCCACTATGTCTTCGATACGCCTAAGGACAGGCTCGTATGGGACGTCGGTCACCAGGCCTACGCCCACAAGATACTGACCGGCAGGCGCGACTCCTTCGCCACGCAGCGGACCTTCGGAGGGCTGAGCGGATTCCCTTCCCCCCTCGAGAGCGAGTATGACACCTTCATGGCCGGTCACGCCGGCAACTCCATCTCGGCCGCGCTCGGCATGGCGATCGCCGACAGCATCACCCCGGGCCAGGAAGACCGCAAGACAGTGGCCGTCATCGGCGACGCCTCCATCAGCAACGGCCTCGCCTTCGAGGGACTCAACAACGTCTCGAACAACCCCAACAACCTCCTCATCATACTGAACGACAACGACATGAGCATCGACAACAACGTCGGTGCCCTTCACCGTTACCTCTCAGACCTCACCACGTCTAAAGGCTACAACCGCTGGCGCCACAACACCTATCAGTTCCTGAAGAAGAAAGGGATTGTCGGCGACGACACCAAGGGGCGCTACATCCGCCTCAACAACTCGCTGAAGTCTTTCATCTCCGGGGGACAGAACATCTTTGAAGGCCTCAACATCCGTTATTTCGGACCCTTCGACGGGCACGACGTAAAGAAGGTCGTCAAGGTTCTTAATGAAATCAAGGACATGAACGGCCCGCGAATCCTGCACCTACGCACAACCAAGGGCAAAGGGTTCCCCGAGGCGGAGAAAGACCCTGCGTCATGGCACGCACCGGGAAAATTCGACCCGCTGACAGGGAGCAGGGTCAAGAAGGGGAGCGAGACCGACCCGCCGGCATGGCAGGAGGTCTTCGGACAGACCCTGGTAGAGCTCGCACGCAAGGATGAACGCATCGTGGGCATCACGGCCGCTATGCCGAGCGGCACCTCCATCAACCGCCTTCTCCACGAGATGCCCGAGCGCACCTTTGACGTCGGCATCTCCGAGGGTCACGCCGTCACCTTTGCCGGCGGACTGGCGAGTGCGGGTAAAAGGCCTTTCGTAGCCATATACTCCTCGTTCCTTCAGAGGGCATACGACAACATCATCCATGACGTAGCCATCCAAGGACTCCCCGTCACGTTCTGCATAGACCGCGCGGGACTGGTGGGCGAAGACGGAGTGACACACCACGGCCTCTTCGACATGGCCTATCTCCGCGTGATTCCGGGACTTAAGATTGCCGCGCCGGCAGACGAGAAGACACTCCGCAACATCATGGCCCACTCTCTCGAGCAGGACTCCCCGCTCGCCATCAGGTATCCGCGCGGAAAGGCGACCACTCACGAGTGGCAGACACCCATCGAACCGATTGAGGAAGGGAAGGGCATGCTCTACAACGGCGACGGCAAAGGGGATGTCGCGGTGCTCACCATCGGACCGGTGAGGGCTGAGGCCCTCGCGGCCATAGACCTGTGGAGGGCGCGGGGCGGAACGGCCGACCTGTATGACATGATCTGGCTCAAACCGCTCGACACGAAGCTGATCGGCGAAATCGCGAAGACTCACAAGAAGATAATCACCGTCGAGGACGGCGCCGTCACCGGAGGCTTCGGCACCGCCGTCAACGAGGCCCTGCGCGAGCTCGACGCCGATGTCCGCTTCAAGGCGCTCGGTGTGCCCGACGAGTGGATTCACCAGGGCTCGCTCGACCGCCTGCGCCAGCAGTGCGGCTTCGGCTCATTGGATATTTTTCACGCTATCAAGGAAATATCTGAATGAAGATAATCATTGCCGGTGCCGGCGAAGTGGGGTCCCACCTTGCGAAACTTCTCAGTACCGAAGATCAGGATATAATTTTGCTGGACTCGGACCAGGCCAGGCTCGACATCATCGACGCCAACTACAACCTGATGACCTGGTGCGGTTCGACCTCCTCTTTCGAGGCCATGCGCAACGTGGGTGTCGGCGAGGCCGACCTCTACATCGCCGTGACGCCTTTCGAGACACGCAACCTCACCTCGTGCGCCATCGCGAAGAAGTTAGGTGCGCGAAAGACCGTGGCCCGTATCGACAACTCCGAGTTCCTCATCAAGGAGAACGGCGAGATTCTCAAGGAGATAGGCATCAACGCACTCATTTATCCCGAGAATTTGGCCGCCGACGAAATCCACGTCGCCCTCTCTCACAACTGGGCCAGATACTGGGGCGAGCTCCACGAAGGGAGCCTCATCCTCATCGGCGTGAAGATATACGACACCTCCCCTATCGTCGGCCTCAAGCTCAAGGACCTCCCCGTCAAGGCACACGACTTCCACGTCTCAGCCATCAAACGCCACAACGAGACCATCATCCCGGGCGGTAACGACACCATCGAGAACAACGACATCGTCTACTTCATCACCACCCCGACTTTCGTCAACGAGGTCCGCGACCTCTGCGGAAAGAAAAAGAAGGTCATCAAGAAAGTCCTCATCATGGGAGGCAGCCGAATCGCCACACGCTTCGCCAAACGGTTTCATGACAAGTACTCCATCAAGATCATAGACATGGACCGCGAGCACTGTGAGGAACTGGCAACGATGCTGCCCGACTGTGACATAGTCCACGGCGACGGCCGAGACATCGAGATTCTGCGCGAGAACAACATATACCTCTATGACGCCTTCCTCGCACTCACGGACTCGTCGGAGACCAACATACTGTCGTGTATGACCGCCAAGGAATTCGGAGTCTCAAAGACCATCGCCGACGTGGAGAACCTCCAGTTCCTCAGCCAGGCTGAAAACCTCAATATCGGAACGACGATAAACAAGAAGCTCTTGGCGTCAAGCAAGATATTCCAGATGCTGCTAAACTCTGACAAGGAGACCTCGAAATTCCTCACCCTGGCAGACGCCGAGGTGGCCGAGATGGAGGTTATGCCCGGAGCGAAGATAACGAAAGCACCGGTGAAGGACCTTCACCTCCCCTTCGGGATGACCCTGGCGGCAGTGGTCCGCGGAGACCACGCCTCGCTGGTCAGCGGTAACACCCACATCCAGCCCGGAGACTCCGTAGTGGTGTTCTCGCTCAGCGGAACGCTCGGAAAGATTGAGAAATGGTTTAAGTAATGTTCGGATTCAAGAGACGCCAGTACATAAACTTCCCGTTGCTGTTACGCATCATCGGGTGGCTGTTGATCATTGAAGCCGGCTTCATGACCATCCCCCTCGTCGCGGGCCTCATCATGGGCGACAAGGGAGGGTGGGCATTCCTCATCTCCATGATAATCACCGGAGTGTCGGGTACGCTGCTGATGGGTCTGCATCCCAAGTCGCGTGAGATGGGAAGACGCGAGGCCATTCTGCTCACGGGCCTGACCTGGATAATCCTCTCCCTGTTCGGGATGCTCCCCTTCCTCATAGCCGGGACTCACCTCTCGTTCACCGATGCCTTTTTCGAGACGATGAGCGGCTTCACGACGACCGGCGTCTCGGTGCTCCCGACGCTGTCCGGCGTTCCCCCCTCCATCCTTCTGTGGAGATGTATCGAGCAGTGGATAGGCGGTCTCGGAATCATCCTGTTCACACTGGCCGTTGTGCCGATGCTGAACACCCAGGGGGGAATGCTTATGTTTAACGCCGAGGTGACCGGCATCACCCACGACAAACTCAGACCGCGCGTGAGCTATACGGCCAAGTCGCTGTGGATTATCTATATAATACTGACTGCCGTGCTTATCCTGCTCTTAGCGGCCTCCAAAATGGACTTTTTCACGGCCGTCTGCTACGGCATGTCGACGATGTCGACCGGTGGCTTCGCGACCTCGGACCAGACCGTGGCGGACCTTCACAGCCTCTATGTGAAGATAGTCATGACCGTCTTCATGTTTATCGGCGGCGTCAGCTTCACGCTGGTCTACAAGATGGCGAAAGGGCGGTTCAAGGAGGTCTTCAGAAACGACGCTCTCCGCTGGTACCTGTATATCATCGCCGGGGGCTATGTCCTGCTGACGCTCAGCGCGTGGCTGGCTGGACGAATCACCGAGTGGGACGACGTCCTGATTGACCCACTGTTCCAGTCTGTGAGCATCATCTCCTCGACGGGCATAAGCGAGCCGGACTTCACGCTCTGGGGACCGCTCGGCGCAATCGTGACGGTCGTGCTTATGCTTATCGGCGCCTGCGCGGGCAGTACCTCGGGCGGCGCGAAGGTTGACCGCATACTTATCCTTGTCCGGTTCTTGAGGAACGAGTTCTACAAGCTCATGCACCCCTCTGCGGTGACGACGGTCTGCATCAACGGACGCGGTACGTCATACATCGTGGTCCAGCGCGTCCTGGCCTTTCTCTTTCTGTATGTGCTCATTATCCTCGGCGGCGCCACGCTTCTCAGTATCATGGGCATCTCGATAGAGGAGTCTTTCTTCAGCGTGGCCTGCGCAATATCTAACGCCGGCATGGGCGACAACCCGACCGGAATCACAATAGACTACTCCTTGATGCCCAAGGCCGCGAAGTGGATTCTGTCCGGGGTGATGCTCGTCGGCCGTTTGGAAATATTCACAATTCTTATCATTTTCACCACCACTTTCTGGAAAAAGTAATCGCCTTTTTTATTAATTTTGCAGACTGAGTCCGACGGTTCTTAAGAACGCATCGTGAGGCGCCCCCCTGCGGCCTCATCAAATTCACATTCAGAGCTCGTCCCGAAAAAGTTTCTCTCATATCCATTATCCCTTCATCCGCAATGAGCCAAGACTTCGAGAACTATACCCCTGAGATACCATCCACAAGAGAGGCCGAAAGCACCCTCCCCCCGCAGACACCGGCTGCCGGAGGTGCTCAGCGTGCCAAAACGGGCAGGGCGAAGAAGCCGCGCGCAGAGAAGGGTGAGAAACAGAAGAAGCAGGCGGACAAACCGCAGGGCGCCGCGAAGGAACCCGTCGAAAGTGTCTGGAAGAAAATCAAACCGTGGTGCACGCGGAACAACCTCCACCTTGTGTTGGGCATCATCCTCGGTGCACTCGGCATATACCTCGCCGTGGCCTTCATCGGCTATTTTTCGAGCTGCATCAAAGACCAGGCGCTGGTCAACAACGCCCCCGTCGGATACGCAAAGGGCATTTCAAACCCCGGCGGCGAGGGGGGTGCGCGCCTGGCGGAGTTTCTCATAAACGAGTGTTTCGGTCTGGGCTCTTTCGTCATTGTCCTGTGGCTTTTAGCGCTCTCGCTGCGGAGGCTGACCGGATGGCCGCGATTCCGACCGGTGAATTTCACCATAAAATGTATGGTGGCGCTCATCACAGTGTCGCTCATCGTGGGGCTGCTGACCCTGGCCACACACACGCCGGTCAACTGGGGAGGATACCACGGACGTTATGTCAATCAGTTCGTGGTTGACTTTGTCGGCTGGTCAGGCGGCGTGATACTCTGCGTGATGTGGGTTGCCATCTTCGTCGTCTTCTGTCTGCGTGACCTGATAAACTGGATTGTGCGCAAGAAGAAGGAACGCGACGCCAAACTGGCGGCCGAGGCTGCGGCCCGTGCCGAGGAGGAGCGTCAGCGCGAGGAAATCGAGGCCATGAGACGCCAGGAGGCGGCTGACCTTCGCGCAGCCGGCGAGGCGGTCGACAACACCGACTCCGCAAACAGTGACGAAGAAACCTCACTCAATTTTGAACGCACCCGTGGTGGAGTCGCTGACAGTGCGCTCGGAACCGCGACTGAGACCGATGCGGACTATGGCGAACTGGCAACCTACTCGCTCCCCGAAGAATATGAGCCGGACCCGGTGGAGGTCAAGCACCACGCACCGGCTGAAGAAGCTCCTGTCCAGCCCCAGGCTCAGTCAACTGAGTCAGAGGCACCGCAGCCTCAACCGGAATCCGCGCAACCCGTTCAAACTGAGCAACCGGCTGAACCTCAGCCGCAGGCTGAACAACCTGTTGAGGCTGAAGCCCAACAACCCACTGAAGCACAACCACAGGCTGAACAACCCGCCGGAACTCCGGCTCAGCCCCAAACTCCGGCAGCCGAGCAACCCGAGCAACCTGCTGAGCCAGTGGTCGAGCAGCCGATGGTCATTAATGTCAACAACATAGACAAGGCTCACGCAAGCGACCAGAAGCCGTTGGCCTCTCATGAGTACTACCCTTACGACTTCCCTAAAGTGGAGTTCCTCCGCGAGGGTGTGGAGAAAATCAGCGTCGATGCCTCCGAACAGCTTGAGAACCAGGAGAAAATCCGAAAGACCTTGCTGGACTTCGGCATACCCATCGTCAGCATCGAGGCCACGGTGGGTCCGACGGTCACGCTTTATGAGATACGTCCCGACACCGGCGTGAAGATTGCGAAGATACGCAACTTGGTGGATGACATTGCGTTGTCACTGGCTGCCGTGGGTGTGCGTATCATTGCCCCGATTCCGGGCAAGGGCACCGTGGGCATTGAGGTGGCCAACAAGGACCCGCAGACCGTTTCGATGCGGACCGTCATCCAGAGCAAGAAATTCCGCGAGTCAAAGGCGAAACTGCCCGTGGCCCTGGGTTCGACCATCTCTAACGAGGTGTATATCACCGACCTGGCCAAGATGCCCCACCTGCTTGTGGCGGGTGCGACGGGTCAGGGTAAGTCCGTAGGCCTCAACGCAATCATTGCCTCGCTGATGTACAGCAAGCACCCGGAGGAGCTGAAGTTCGTGATGATTGACCCGAAGCGTGTAGAGTTCTCTCTATACTCAATGATTGAGGCGCACTATCTCGCCAAGATTCCCGACGCTGACGAACCCATCATCACCGACATGAAGAAGGTCGTCGCGACCCTCTCCTCTCTCTGCGTCGAGATGGAGAACCGGTATGACCTTCTGAAGAATGCCGGCGTCAGGAACATCGACGAGTATAACGAGAAATTTAAGAACGGACGCCTCAACTCATTCGACGGCCACCGTTTCCTCCCCTATATCGTTGTCATAATCGACGAGTTCTCCGACCTCATCATGACGGCGGGCAAGGAGGTGGAGACACCCATCGCGCGCCTGGCGCAGATGGCTCGCGCCGTGGGCATGCACGTAATCATCGCGACGCAGCGACCCTCGACAAACGTCATCACGGGTGTCATCAAGGCCAACTTCCCGGTGCGCATCGCCTTCAAGGTATCCTCGGGCGTTGACTCCAAGACCATTCTCGACACCACCGGTGCTCAGCAGCTCATCGGCCGCGGCGACCTGCTTATCAGCATCAACTCAGAGATGATTCGCGTTCAGTGCGCCTTCATCGACACTCCCGAGGTCGAGAAGATATGCGAGTATGTTCAGCAGCAGCCCGGCGGCAAGGGGGCGTATCTGTTGCCCGAGCCGTTGTCTGGCGACGACGGGGAGTACTCCGGAGAGTCCTCATCGGGAGGCCCCTCGTTCGGCGACCGCGACCCCCTCTTTGCGGAGTGTGCCCGCTACGTGGTCATGGCCCGCACGGCTTCGGCCTCGTCGCTTCAGCGCAGATACTCAATCGGCTATAACCGCGCCGGCAAAATCATGGACCAGATGGAGGCGTTGGGTATCGTCGGACCCACGACCGGAGGCAAGGCCCGCGACGTGCTCATCGACAGCGTGACCCTCGAGCGGATGCTGAGCGAGAACGGTATGTAAGACCCCGTTTTGAGCAAAAACAGGGTCTTCGGAATATGAGACTCCGTTCAAAAAGGGGCCGAAGGAAGAGCGGAGCGTTTTTTTGGTATCGGAAATAAACGTAAAACATTGAAATCGCGTTTATCTAATATGGAATCAATTTCAAGACACCACATTTTCAAGGTTCTGTTGAAAATGTGTTGTGTGTTCATGTTGTTGGGAGTGGCGCCTCTGAGTGCCGTGGCCGAGCAGACGGCTGCCCAGCTCGTGGCCGCGAGCAACGCCAAAATCAAACAGGCGGGGGGCATCACGGCCGTCTTCAACATGTCGTCGGGGAATCAGACAACCTCCGGAACGCTAAAGACGACAGGAACGAAATTCGTCATTGACACCCCGGGGGTCGCAACATGGTATGACGGCAAGTCGATGTGGACATACAACGCGCACACCAAGGAGACGACTCTCGTCAATCCCACCCCCTCGGAGCTGGCCGAGACCAATCCGCTGCTCCTGATAAGCTCGAAACTGTCTCAGTATACCGTCTCGTATGCCAAGAAGAGCCAGCCGGGATGTCAGACCGTCGTGCTTGTGCCGAAAACCAAGGGGGCGCCGGTCAAGTCCATGCACGTGTCGATAAACAAGAAGACCGGACTGCCGGAAAAACTCGTGGCGGTCCCCTCGTCTGGGGCCACGATAACGGTGACCCTCTCGTCCATCAAGACCTCGCAGAAACATTCTGACGCCACTTTCGTTTATCCTAAGGCCAAGTATCCGAAAGTGACGGTCGTCGACCTTAGGTGAACCGTATCCCGCAGCCGTAGACCGGGAATGAAGCCCTCCCAATGAACGGACATGAAGTTCACCCGGAGACCGAGACTGAAGCTCCCCGGAGACCGGGCCTTAAAAAGTGAAAGACACTGCCAAAAAATAAAACAATACAATCCAATACTGTAAAACTCATGGAAAAAGTAAGAGTACTGATTATCGGATCAGGACCCGCCGGATATACAGCCGGCATCTATGCCTCGCGTGCCAATCTGAGCCCCGTCATCTATGAGGGCGACCAGCCCGGCGGCCAGCTCATCCAGACCACCGAGATAGAAAACTTCCCCGGTTATCCCGAAGGTATCCAGGGCCCGGAGATGATGGAGGAGTTCAAGAAACAGGCCGAACGCTTCGGCGCCAAGGTCATCAGCCGCCGCATTGACAGCGTCGATTTCTCCCAGCGTCCGTTCAAGGCCGTTGACGACGCGGGCGAGACCATCGAGGCCGACGCAGTCATCATCTCCACCGGTGCCTCTGCCAAGTATCTCGGCCTTCCCGACGAGGAGAAGTATCGCGGAATGGGCGTCAGCGCCTGCGCCACCTGTGACGGTTTCTTCTACCGCAAGAAGAACGTGGCCGTTGTCGGCGGCGGCGACACGGCCTGTGAGGAGGCCCTCTACCTGTCAAACCTCTGCAAGAAGGTATACCTGATTGTGCGCAAGGGATATCTCCGCGCCTCCGAGGTCATGCAGAAGCGTGTCCGCGAGAAAGAGAACATTTCAATCCTGTTCAACTGCAACACCACCGGCCTTTTCGGCGAGGACGGCGTTGAAGGTGCCCATGTGGTTAAAAACCTCGGCACTCCCGAAGAAGACCACTTCACCATCGATATCGACGGCTTCTTCCTGGCTATCGGACACAACCCCAACACCGGTATCTTCAAAGGTCAGATCGACCTTGACGAACAGGGATATATCAAGACACAGGCTCCGACGACGAAGACCAACATCCCCGGCGTCTTCGCAGCCGGCGACTGTGCAGACCCCATCTACCGTCAGGCAATCGTCGCAGCCGGCACCGGCGCCCGCGCCGCCCTCGATGCGGAGAAGTTCCTGATGGACTCCAACGAACTCTGATGAAAGACAAACAGCAACTTCTTGACGAACGCTATCTGAGAATGGCGCGTATATGGAGCGAGAACTCCTACTGCACGCGCCGAAAGGTCGGTGCGCTCATCGTCAAGGACAACATGATAATCTCCGACGGCTACAACGGTACGCCGTCGGGGTTTCCCAATGTGTGTGAAAGCGAGGAGGGCATCACGCTCCCGTATGTCCTTCACGCCGAGGCAAACGCCATCACGAAGGTTGCCCGCAGCAACAACTCGAGCGAAGACGGCACCCTTTATGTCTCCACATCGCCCTGTATGGAGTGCTCGAAACTCATCATACAGGCCGGTATAAAACGTGTGGTTTTCTCAGAACTGTATCGCATTTCTGACGGTCTCGACCTGCTCCGGAAGGCCGGTATAGAGGTCGTTCACCTTCCGCTGGACGACACCGGGAAGGACTGATAGGAAGACCCTCTGAGAAGGATTGATAGGAAGACCCTGAGAAGGATTGATAAGATAATGAAGAAACATAACTTTTCACTCACGCTCCTCCCCCTGGTGCTCGTCGTCGGGCTTGTCGGCGGTTTCTTTCTGGGCCGCATAGGCTCGAAGAGCAGCCAGTCGCCGACCCTGCAGAAGCTCGCGACGATTCTGGACCTGATTGACAACGAATACGTGGACAGCATCGATGTGGATTCCCTCCTGGAGGTGACGTTCCCGCAGCTGCTCTCCTCGCTCGACCCCCATTCGGCCTATATCCCGGCTTCTGACCTGACGGCGGTCAACGACGATCTGGCCGGCTCCTTCTCCGGAGTCGGGGTGTCGTTTCAGATCATGAACGACACGGTGGCCATTGTCGAGGTTGTCGGCGGAGGGCCGGCTGAGAAGGTAGGGCTCCTCCCCGGAGACCTGATCCTCAAGGCCGACACGACATCGCTGGCCGGCGGAGGCGTGACAAATGAAAAGGTCTTCAGCACTTTGAGGGGCAGGGAGGGGACGAGCGTAAGGCTCACCATCAAGCGCAGCTCGTCGGCCAAGCCGCTGACCTATGACGTCGTGCGCGGAAAGATTCCCGACCGTAGCGTCAACTCCTACTATATGATTGCCGAAGACACCGGCTATATCAAGGTGTCGAAGTTTGCAAGAAACACTTACACGGAGTTCATGGAGGCGCTGCTTAAACTCGTCTCGGAAGGTGCCTCGAACTTCATCGTCGACCTGCGCGGAAACTCGGGCGGCTACATGGACCAGGCCATATATATGGTCAACGAGTTCCTTGAGGAGGACAACCCCATCGTCTTCACCAAGGGACGCAACAGCCAGAACAACGCCGCCTCTCACGCAGACGGACGCGGCTCGTTCACCAAGGCCGGCATCGTTGTGCTGACAGACGAGTATTCGGCCTCCGCCTCCGAAATCTTCGCCGGCGCAATCCAGGACAATGACCGCGGACTGGTCATCGGCCGTCGAACCTTCGGCAAGGGCCTCGTCCAGAATCAGACGGAACTCCCCGACTCTTCGGCCGTGCGCCTGACCGTGGCGCGCTATTTCACTCCCTCGGGCCGCAGTATCCAGAAAGAGTACAAGCGCGGAGACTCCGGGCTCTACGAGATGGACATCGCCGAAAGATACACTCACGGCGAGTTCTATAACGCCGACAGCATCAAGTTCGACAAGAACAAGATATTCAAGACCTTAGGCGGCAGGACCGTGTATGGCGGGGGCGGTATAATGCCCGACATCTTTGTGCCGTCCGACACGTTGGGCGTAACTTCTTACTACCTGTCGGTGTCTAACGCGGGGCTGATTCAGAAATATGCCTACTCTGTGGCCGAGAGATACCGGTCTCTCGCAAAGAACATCAAGAGCTCCGAACAGCTCCTGAAGATACTTCCGCGAGACGAGACACTGCTCAACAACTTTGTCGAGTATGCCTCGGCCCACGGCGTTCCGGCCCGCTGGTACTATATTAACCGCTCGAGAGACCTGCTGCTCAATCAGCTGAAGGCGGTCATCACACGCGACCTCATAGGGTATGACGCCTTCATCGAGGTTCTCAACCGGCGCGACCCGACCATCGAGAGGGCCCTGAAAGCCATAGAGGATAAGGAGGATGTCCGTTCGGTCAACGCCTCGCACAAGTGAGCGGTGACAGAGTCGCCTATGCAATAAACAAGAGACCTGAGCGGCATGCGAAGGGCTGAGCGTTGACAGAACCCGGGCATAGAAAATATAGTTAACAGAGAAATAACTCTTAAAACTGAAATAAAAATGGAAAAAGCTGAGATAAGAAGAAAAATCAAACATTTGCGGATGATGCTTTCGGAAGCTGAGAAGGCCTCGGCGGCCGAGGAGGTGTTTGCACATCTCGAGAAATCGGCGGCTTTTCTTCTCGCTGAGAGAATCCTGATGTACCACTCCCTGCCGGACGAACTGCCCACCCACGCGTTCCTATCAAAATGGAACGGGCGCAAGAAGTTCTATCTTCCCAGGGTAAACGGCGTGAATCTGGAGATTCTCCCCTATGACGAAACGCGTCTTGAACTCGGCGCTTTCCATATCGAGGAACCGACCGGCTCGGAGACAGTGTCGCCCGACGAGATTGAACTCATCGTCATCCCGGCCGTCGCCTACGACAGAAGCCGTAACAGACTGGGCCGGGGGAAGGGATTCTATGACCGCCTTCTCGCCTCGACAAAGGCGACTAAAATCGGAATAGGATACGCCTTCCAGGTCGTTGAGGAAATTCCTGTTGAAGAACATGATATCCCGATGGATTTCGTCATCACCCAGACAGGCATTTTCTGACCTTTCAGGCCGTGAATTTTAGGATAAAAAGCCAAAGATTTATCGAAAAACGATAAATCTTTGGCTTTTTTGCATAATTTAACAGTGTCGGCCGCGTTTTGCTTGTGAGATTTGGAAGATTTGACTACTTTTGCAGATAGAAAGAAGAAGTCGTACGCCCAGGACTTTTAATGTCCCGGCTCCGGACGTTTAAGTCCCCGGCTCCGGACATTTCGAGTCCTCCGTCAAGGACCATTCTGAACCTTAAATCAATACAATTATCAATAACCAGTAAACTTCAGAACTCATGAGGAAATTTTTCAACCTTCTGATGATGCTTATGGTGTTCTTCACCATGGGCGCGCAGCAGATGCAGTTCACACCGATTCCTCTCGACCCGAAGGTGAAACACGGAACGCTGCCCAACGGTATGCAGTATTTCATCCTTCACAACGAGGAACCCAAGGAGCGTGCAAACTTCTATATCGCACAGAAAGTAGGCTCGACCCTCGAGACTCCCGAGCAGCTCGGCCTCGCCCACTTCCTTGAGCACATGGCCTTCAACGGCACAAAGAACTATCCCGGCAAGGCGATGCTCAACTATCTCCAGTCGAAGGGTATCCGCTTCGGCGCCGACATCAACGCCTATACCGACTTCGACGAGACCGTATATAACATCGACAACGTCCCCACGACCGACAAGGCCCTGATGGACTCTGTCCTGCTCGTACTCCACGACTGGAGCGGCTCTCTCCTTCTCGCTGAAGACGAGATCGACGCCGAGCGTGGCGTGATTGAAGAAGAATGGCGCCAGCGCAACGACGCGCAGACCCGTATGTTCACCGCCATCCTTCCGCAGATCTACAAGGAGTATCAGTATCAGCAGATGCCCATCGGCAAGATGGAGGTTGTCCGCAACTTCCCCTATGACGCTCTGCGCGACTACTACAAGAAGTGGTACCGTCCGGACCAGCAGGGCATCGTCATCGTCGGTGACTTCGACGTCAACGAGATGGAACAGAAGGTGAAAGACCTCTTCTCCCCCATCCCGATGCCCGAGAACGCCGCCGAGCGCACCTATCCCGCTGTCGAGGGCAACAAGGAGCCGATCTACGCCTTCTATGAGGACCCCGAGCTCCAGCAGCCCGTCATCCGCGCCTCCATCAAGTTCGACCTCTTCCCCTTCGAGTATCGCAACACCGTCGAGAACTACCTCTACGGCGACCTCATGCCCTACGTCACCACCGTGATGATCAACCACCGTCTGAGCGACTACGCTCAGGAGGCCGACTGCCCCTACGCATACGCCGGCACTATGTTCGGAACGTTCTATGTCTCTAAGAACCAGGGTTCTTTCGACATCGCGGTGCTTCCGAAGAACGATCCCGAGAAGGCCTTCCAGGCTGCCATGGAGGTTGTTGCCCGCGCTTGCAAGACCGGATTCACCGACTCTGAGCTCGAACGCGTAATCGCTCAGCTCGACGCAAGCTATGAGTCTCAGTACAAGGAGCGCAACACCACCCGCACCTCTTCTCTGGCCAAGCAGATCATCCGTCACTTCATCGAGAACAACCCATATCCCGGCATCGAACAGGAGTATGAGATGTACAAGCAGTTCAAGACCATGATTCCGGTTCAGGCCTACAATCAGCTGGCCATGAACCTCATCTCGCCCGAGAACCAGGTTATCGTCTTCTACCGCCCGAAGGCTACCGAGGCCGCTCCCGAACCGGGAGCGATGACCGCCATGATCAACAACGCGATGGCCAAGGACTACGAGGCGTTCCAGGACGAGGTCATCACCGATCCCCTCATCAAGAAGCTCCCCAAGAAGGGCAAAATCAAGAGCGAGACCGTCAATGAAAAGAACGGAACCACTGAGTTTGTCCTCTCTAACGGCGTGAAGGTCATCCTCAAGACCACAGACTTCAAGGCTGACGAGGTGAACATGCAGGCCATGGCCGTGGGCGGTCTCTCTTCTTACTCTCCCGAGGACCGTTATGCCGTAGCCATGATGGATGCCGCTTACGAGGTTTCCAAGCTCGGCTCTTTCGACCGCAAGACTCTGCGCAAGTACATGGCCGGCAAGAACGCATACCTCGGCTTCAGCGTGGGTCAGCGTTACAACACCCTCGAGGGCAGCGCTGTCGTCAAGGACCTTCCCACTCTGATGGAGCTCGTTTACGCCACCTTCACCGAGGTCAACCCCGACCAGACTGCATGGGATATCGAAATCGACAACTACAAGCTTCAGCTTGCAAACGCCGACAAGAACCCCGAGAAGATTTTCGCCGACGTTCAGGCCCAGGCCGTTCACCCCAACAACGCACTGCTTCACAACATGAAGGCTGCCGACATGGACAATGTCAACTATGCAGCTTCTCTCGGCCTCGTTCAGCAGGCCCTCAGTGACGCCGCCAACTTCACCTTCATCTTTGTCGGCAATGTCGACGCCGCCACCCTGCGTCCGCTGCTCGAACAGTATATCGCCACCCTGCCGGTTCAGAAGAAACACGCTGTTCCCGCCCAGCAGTCAGACCTCAACACCATCCGCGGCAAGAAGGAGTTCAAGTATGAGTTCGCCATGGAGCACCCGCAGCTCAAGATCTATGACCTCTACACCGGTACAAACCTTGAGTATGACGCGTTCAACAACATCGCCATCAGCATGACCGGCCAGCTCCTCGACATGATCCTCATCGAGACCATCCGTGAGGAGATGGGTGCAACCTACGGCGCACACACCTTCGGCTACATGAACCCGAACACCAACCCGGTGGAGTGGAACGTAATGTATGTCTTCGACACTAACGTCGAGAAGGGTTATGCCGCTCTTGACCGTGCCAAGAAGGAGTTCTCCGACCTGGTCAACAAGGGTGCAGACCCCGAGAAGTTCGCCAAGGTCAAAGAGGCCATGAAGAAGCAGATGGAGATTGCCGTCCGTTCTAACGAACACTGGGTGAGAGTGCTCAGCCTTGCCGTTCGCGACATCAACATCTATGACGACTACGAGCAGGTGCTTGACGAAATGACAGTCGAGAAGCTCAACGACTTCATGAAGAAGCTCAACCTCGACGAGAACCGTGTCGAGATCCAGATGAACATCACCGAGAAGGCCAAATAAGCCCACCGGTCACCACATAGAAATCCCGGACGCTCACCGCGCCCGGGATTTTTTATGTGAAGGATTTTTATGTGAAAAGGCCCAGCCTCGAAAGAGGCGGGGCCTTGGAGTTTTCTATTGTTATTTACATTCTTCGGGGTTGAAGGGGAAAATCTGATTGCGGGCGGAGGCTACGCCTTCCATGAACTTGTCGAGACGCTGACGATAGGCTGCCCAGTCCTTTATGGGTCGAGTGGCGACTCCGGACTTTTCTGCGGCCTTGGCCACTGCCGGAGATACTACATAGAGGAGACGCGGGTCGAGCGCCTTGGGGAGGATGTAGTCTCGTCCGAAGCAGCGGTCCGAGATGCCGTATGCCCTCAGGACCTCTGCGGGGATGGGTTCTTTCGCGAGTCTGGCGATGGCGTATGTGGCCGCCAGTTTCATGTCTTCGTTGATGACAGTCGCGCCGCTGTCCAATGCTCCGCGGAAGATGTAGGGGAAGCCGAGGACGTTGTTAATCTGGTTCGGATAGTCCGAACGGCCGGTGGCGACGATTACGTCGGGACGGGCGGCCATGGCATCCTCGTATGTGATTTCAGGGTTCGGGTTCGCCAGGGCGAAGACAACCGGCTTGGGTGCCATTGAGCGGACCATCTCTTTGGTGACAACTCCGCCGACACTCAGGCCGAGGAAGACGTCGGCGTCTACCATCGCCTCCTCGAGAGTGTGGATGTCTCGCGTTGTGGCGAAACGCTTCTTGCTCTCCGGGAGATTCTCGCGGTCGGTGCGGATAACGCCGTGAGAGTCACACATGACTACGTTCTCGGGGCGTATGCCGAGTTTTTCGTACATGTTGGTGCAGCTGACGGCGGCAGCGCCGGCGCCGTTGACCACGAGGCGCACATCTTCAATCTTCTTGCCTTGAATCTCAAGGGCATTGATGAGTCCGGCGCCTGAGATGATGGCGGTTCCGTGCTGGTCGTCGTGCATGATGGGGATGTCGCATTCCTCGCGCAGGCGCTGCTCAACGGTGAAGCACTCGGGGGCCTTGATGTCCTCAAGGTTAATTCCGCCGAAGGTCGGTGCCAGGGCCTTGACAACCTCCACGAGTTTGTTCGGGTCTTTCTCGTCTATCTCGATGTCGAAGGCGTCGAGACCGGCGAATATCTTGAACAGGAGCGCCTTGCCCTCCATGACCGGCTTTGCGCCGAGGGGGCCTATGTCACCGAGGCCGAGCACGGCGGTGCCGTTGGATATGACACCGACCAGATTACCCTTGTCGGTATATTTGTAGACGTCAGAGGAGTTATGGTGAATCGCCTCGCTCGGATATGCGACGCCGGGGCTGTAGGCCAGCGAGAGGTCGAGCTGAGACGAATATGGTTTGGTAGGTACTATTTCGATTTTTCCGGGTCGTCCCTCTTCGTGATATTCGAGGGCCATCTCTTCGGTAACGACCGTTTTGTCCGATCCGCAATTGGGATCGTCGTGTTTTTCTTCCATTCGGTTTGGCATAGTATCTTTTTTATTTAAGGAATTAGACTTTGGTTTATTCGGCCACAACGACACATCCTGTCAAAAACAGGCACTCCCCGTATTGCCAGCGCATTCGTTACTGCGTCTGTGCGTATTCGTTACTGCGTCTGTGCGCATTCGTTACTGCGTCAGTGCGCATTCGTTACTGCGTCAGAATGTAGGGTCGCGGCCTGCCGCGACCGCGTGGGAGTGTATTCAGGCCTAATGCTCGCAGGGACACGGTCGCAGCAGGCCGCGACCCTACATTCTGAAATGTGTCGCTCGGTCTTGTGTTTCTACACTAATAAAAACACCTCTACGGTACAAAAAGTTAAGGAAACGATAGAAAAGAACGGCACAAGCCGTATTTCCGTTGCGTTTGTTACGGAGTCTGAATGCAGGGTTTGCGGAACATGGCGAAACGCTTGCGGCGCGTCAGGTAGTTGAGGTCGGCCTGGTGGCGGTAGGCCTCGCGCTCAAACGATATGTTTCTGTAGGCTTTGTATGTGTCTAAACGGTTGAGGAAGAGACGAAAAACCCATTCAAGGAAGTAAAGGATATAGAAGGGAATGAACCATAGTTCGCGAATCTGGGCGGTGTGGATGGATTCGTGGTTGAGCACCTCGGGGGTCAGTTTCATTCCGGGTTTGGCAAAGAGGACACCGAAGAGGTTGATTGCGCCGAAGCGGGCACCGACAGGCAGATATTTTTGACGGATGATTTTCATTATGTTTTTATTGGCGACGAGGATCCCAAACGTGAACATGCCAAAGGCATTTCCCTGCAATTCAACGCCTGAGTGAACATGCCAAAGGCATGCCCCTACAGGTTATCGGTTTGTCAGGTCTAAAAACCAAACAGTTTATCGATTTGTCAGGTCTTAAAAACAAACAGTTAGCGGTTTGTCAGGTCTTAAAAACAATACGGCCTCGATGCGGAGTGGCATCGGGGCTGTATAGTGTGACCTTTGACTTTTCGTTGGGGTTAGAAAGGAAGATCATCGTTGGGGGTGCCTGCGGCGAAGGGGTCTACCGTAGGCTGGGGAGCCTGGTAGCCTCCCTGTGCGGGTGCCGGGGCCGGTGCGGGCTGGCCGTAACCGGGAGCGGCCTGCATGGGCTGCTGGGCGTAGGGCTGCGGCTGGGCGTCGGCGGGAACGGCGGCGTATACGGATACGTCGGTATACCAACGATCGTTAAATTCACGGCTCTCCAAATCAAAAGAGAGACGGTAAAGACCTCCAACCTGAATATTGATTGTGTCGCAGCGGTCGCCGAACACATGGAATTTCACCTTGCGCGGATAAGAGCCCAGAGTCTCGAGCACCCACTCGCGCTTTTTCCAATCGCGGCCTGCTTTCGAGACACCGGATTGCATCGGGAGTTCCTGAATGATTCTTCCTTCGATTTCCATCTATATACTGGATTTTAAATATGATTTTTTGTTTGAGTTTGCGAATTTAACGATTTTTTTTCGACTGTGCAACCTTTAGCCCCCCTTTCCTAAAAAATACGCACTTACAGAATCTGAAGGGCGATGGCGGCGCAGGCTTCGGCGTCGGCGATGGCGTTGTGGTGCTGTTTGAGGTCGAAGCCGCATCTCTTGGCGACCGTCGGCAGACGGTGATTCGGCAGGCTGCGGCCGAAGACACGGCGCGAGGCCATACAGGTGCAGTGGAATTCATAGTTGGGATAGGGCATCTCAAAACGCTTGAAGGCGGCTTTCAGACAGCCTTCGTCAAAGCGGCTGAAGTGTGCCACCAACGGTAGACCGTCAATATACTGCGACACCTCGGCCCAAACTTCAGGAAAGGTGTCGGCCGAGTCGGTGTCCTCGCCGGTCAGTCCGTGGACCGCGACATTGCCGGGTGAGTAATAGTTCGGCACCGGATGAATAAGTCTGTAAATCTTGTCTGTGACTACTCCATCTCGTACAATCACGACGCCAACGCTGCATACACTCGAACTGTGACGGTTGGCGGTTTCAAAATCTATTGCTGCAAAGTTCTTCATACCCCATTTTAACGAAAAATATTGTCCCAAAATTATTCTGAATTGTGTAAATTTGCAGTTCATTTGCTCACATTCACACACTCTCAACGGATGCGTTGGGTCGGTCGTTGACCGCCTCTCCTGTTCCGTACCCTTTAAAAATTCAGTTTCAGATAATCCTTTATGAAAGACATACGGTTCCCTCTCTCAGACGAGTTTTGGAAGTTTGTTTCTGAACACTCTGCGGACGACCCGTCGCGGCTCCGGCTGGAGTGGCACGGACGTCAGGCGGATTTTGACGTCGATTTCGCCATCACCCAGATTGAATGTCGACAGAAGTTCGGGAAGAAACTTCCCTCCTTCTTGGCGTGCGACCGTTTTGTCTTTCCCTCCGTCCTCGCGGGCGAACAGGCCACCAACGAGTTTGTCGCGCGTTTCCACGCCTCGCTTCTGGGTGAGGAGTGCCGCCAGATTATTGACTGCACGGCGGGGCTGGGGATAGATGCGATTACTTTCGCCCGAACGGGCAGGCGTGTAATGGCCATTGAGCTGGATCTTCTCAAACAGCAGTGCCTCTTGGCGAACGCCTCGACATTGGACTTGAAGAATCTGCGGGCACTGTGTGCAGACTCTACGGTGCTCTTCTCATCCGGAGGGTTCGAGCCGGGGACGACCGTGTTCATTGACCCGCACCGCCGGGACTCTGCCGGAGGAAGGGCTTACGGTCTGAGGGACTGCAAGCCGGATGTCACCTTGATGCTGCCGCGCTGGGAGAAGGAGAAGGTTACGGTGTACCTCAAGCTCTCGCCGATGTTGGATGTCGACATGGTGCTCAAGCAGTTAGACCACGTCGCGACTTTGTGGGCCGTGTGCTATAAAGGTGAGTGTAAGGAGGTTCTGGTGAAGGTTGATCTTGGGAAGGAGGGCGTGAACGAGCGGCAAGAGAAGTTGACC
>CAZUAK010000009.1:0-1813 GCA_964618395.1 uncultured Sangeribacter sp. | reverse complement strand
ATAGGCGCCCACGCCAAGCCGACGCTGCTGAAATGCACCGCCATAGAAGACGCACCATAGGCCAAGTCAATCAGCATTAACTCACATAAAGCATTGTAGCGCAGGCTTCCAGCCTGCCCCTAAGACTTTCCAGCCTGCCCCTAAGACTTTGCAGCCTGCCCCTAAGACTTTGCAGCCTGCTCCGGAGACTCGGGGCAGGCTGGAAGCCTGCGCTACAATGCTTTATGTGAATTTCAGTGTGGGGTTTATTTCTCGGAGGCGGCGTCCTCCCGGAAGAGGTCGGCCGGCGTCAGTATCTCGAGGGCGCGGGCGCCGAGTCGTGTGCCGGTGATGTAGACGACGCGGTCGTGGGGATTGATGTGGTCGGCGTCCACTATCTGGTGCATCGCCTTGACAGAGTGGCGGACATGGTAGCCGTCCGGCTGCGGATCGTAATAGGCCGATACGCCATAGCTCAGCGCCAGCCAACGCTGCACATTGCGGTTGTGACAGATGGCGAACGTCGGGTTATTGCCTCTGAAAGAGGCGATATAGCGGGCCGACACGCCGCGATAGGCATCCGTGAAGATTGCCCTGGTGCCTATCTTCTTCTCCGACATCACGGCCTGGCGGGCGATGAAAGAGGTGATGTCGCTGTCAAGCAGCGGCGGCACGTCAAAATTGGCCCGCAGCGAATTCTCCACCTCGGTCGCCACGCTCGTCATGGTGCGCACGGCCTCGACCGGATACTTGCCGTATGCCGTCTCGCCCGAAAGCATCATCGCGTCGGCGCGCTGGTAGACCGCGTTGGCCACGTCGGTGATTTCCGCGCGCGTGGGTCGCGGATGCTCAATCATCGTGTGGAGCATCTGAGTGGCCACGATCACCGGCTTGTGGGCCGTGATACACTTGTTTATCATCATGGCCTGTATACCCGGAATGCGCTCCGCCGCCACCTCGATACCGAGGTCGCCGCGGGCCACCATGATACCGTAAGAGGTTTCGAGAATCTCGTCGAAATTGTCTATGCCCTCCTGGTTCTCTATCTTGGAGATTATCTTGGTCTCCGCGCCATATCCGTCCAGAATATGCTGCACCTCGCGCACGTCTGCGGCCGAACGGACAAAAGAGTGGGCGATGAAGTCAACGCCCAACTCGACGGCATAGCCGATGTTGCGCTTGTCACGCTCGGTCACGGCCGGCAGGTCCACCTTCACGCCCGGAAGGTTTACGCTCTTGCGCGAACCCAACGAGCCGTCGTTCTCCGCCTTCACGTAGACGGTGTTGCCGTCGAGCGAAGTCACTGTGAACCCCATCTCGCCGTCATCGATAAGGATACGGTCACCGGGGCGGAGGATATTGGCAATCTTCGGATAATTCAGATAAATCACATGGCTCGATGTCTTCCCGTCCGGGTCGCCGATGAGTTTCACCTCTTGTCCGGTCTTGAACTCAACGTCCTCTCCGGTCTCGGTCACGGTGGTGCGGATTTCCGGACCCTTCGTGTCCATGATTATGGCCAGCGAGTCATCGGCCTCGCGGGTGTTTTCAACGATTTTCTTGAAACCTTCATACTCAAGATGGGCCGAGTTCATACGGACAACATTGACACCGGCCTGTGCCAGGGAACGGATAAAATCTACGTCACACCGTTTGTCAGACACGGTGGCGACTATCTTCGTGAATTTTTTCATAATATTATCAATAAGGGGAATATATCATCAATAAGGGGAAAATCGGCACAAGCCGTATTTCCGGTACATTTGTTACGGTGTCAGAATGTAGGGTCGCGGCCTGCCGCGACCGTGAGGGAGTTTAATCAGGCCAAGTGCTG
>CAZUAK010000008.1:24382-34546 GCA_964618395.1 uncultured Sangeribacter sp. | reverse complement strand
TGACGTTTGAACCCGGATGCCGCAACAACTGGCATATCCACCGTGCAACAAAAGGGGGCGGTCAGATGCTGGTCGGAGTTGCCGGAAGAGGCTGGTATCAGGAAGAGGGAAAACCGGCCGTGGAGATACTGCCCGGCACTGTCATCCACATCCCGGCCAACGTAAAGCACTGGCATGGAGCGGCTGCCGACAGTTGGTTCTCTCACCTCGCCTTTGAACTTGACGGAGAAGACACATCCAACGAATGGCTTGAGCCGGTTACGGATGACCAATACACCAACCTAAAGTAAACAGACAAGATGAAGATATAAGACCCAGTTTCAAAAAAATGGCGACCCGTGCGGCCGCCATTTTTTTGAAACTGGGTCTAAACCTATTAACAATTCAATGAATACACTTACCACACCATATTTATATGAATTATGGTTGGGGTTTATTTGTGTTCTGGGTGAGGAGAGGTGGATTAGCGGACGAGGTGGCGGCTGGTGAAGAGCTTGTGGCCGGGTGTGTTGACCGTCAGAAGGTAGAGGCCGGCGGCCGGCGTCTCTATTGTCAGGCTGTGGTCACCGTTGGCCGAACGGTTTGCAATCTGCAGGCCGTCGGATGAGTAGACTGAGACGATCGAGTCTCCGCACAGACCTGACACTTCGAGGGTCTTTCCGTTGGTCACCACCTTTACCGGATTGGCAGCGGCAGAGTCGGCACCGATTTCTTCGACAGCGGTGGCGTCAGCCTTGAGCGCCCATGCCTGAAGGCTCTTGACCTTCACGTCTCCGGTCGTGACGAGTTCAACGTCGTCGGCATCCGATGCCGTGGGGAACAGACGAACGGCGAATGCCCATTTGTCGTTAACGAACACTTCGGCGATTGAGTGGTCTACAATCAGCTGCAGCTTAATCTCGCCACCGGCCGGGATTGATTCCGGGAGTGAGGCGGTATAGATACCGTTGAAGAGCCAACCGTCATTGTTGAGACGAGGCATGCTCGAGAAGTCAAGCGTCAGTGAATTTGCACCTGGGTTATAAACAAGCTCCGCGCAACCGGTAGAGGACTTGAAGAAGCGGATGCTCAACGGAGAAGTGCCCTTCTCGAAGACGGTGACTGTCTCGAACGCCCGTCCCTTGGCTTCGTCGAGAGCGAGCACACCGTTCTGCGTGAAATCTGTACGGCTGTAACCGTTGCCGCTTCTGAGAGCAGCCAGACCGGAGTACGGGCGCTGAATCAGTTTATTGTCAGCCGACAGGCTCCACTCGCGAGGGAGTGAGATATTGTGGGCCCAGCCGAGACGATGATTGTCTTCGCCGGGGAGCTTGTCCGGAACAATGCCCATTGCGATTGTCTTGCCATCCTTCTGAAGAATAGAGGGAGAGAGCAGGCCGAAGCCTTGACGGCTCATGCCGTCGAGTTCCACCTTGCCAGGCTGCTGAAGGGGGGTGATTGCGTTGAAGGTGCCGTCAGCGTTGAGGGTGCCGACCCAGTAGATTGCCTGCACACCCTGGCCCATGTCGAGGGGAGTCACGCAGAAGAGCCACTTGTCACCGAACTGAGTCAGCGAAGGCATCTCCCAGAAACGGCCTCCGGAAGTCTGTGAACCGGCCTGGAAGAAAATCTTTCCGTCGTTTGACCAGCGGCCAGACGAACGGTCCAGTTTATGGAGGGTGGCAGCTCCAAGATTATCCTTCGATGTGCCGACAAGCATATAATAGTCCTGGCCGTTCTTGAAAATGTAACAGTCGCGGAAATCATCTGACAGGCCCTCCGGACGACCGTCGAGGTCAACGGCTCCGGCAGGTTTGGTCCACTCCTTCAGCGAGGCGTCGACCGGGTCTGCGTGTGCGATACGTGCGCGGCCATAATCCACGGCGGTGTAATATGCGCGGGGAAGACCCGAGGTCAGCTCAGCGTCTGAGTAGATACAGCCGCTCCAGCAACCCTTCACATCATAATCCGTGTCGGGACCGAAAGCTATCGGTGCCTCCGTCCAGGAACAGAGGTCGTCCGACTCGAGATGACCCCAATGCAGACGCGACATGTACGGGCCGTTACCGTTTTTCTGGAAAAAGAGATGATACTTCCCGTCAGAGTAAGTAAGGCCGTGAGACTCGTTCATCCAGTTGGCCGAGGGCATGGCATGGAAACGGGGACGGAGGGGTTCGTCAGCGAAAACCTCGGCCGGTACACTCAGATTTGCAAACCCCGAGGGAGCAGACAGAGAAGCGGGGTCAAGGGCCCGGTCATGAATCTCGGCAGAAGAGATGAGGCCGTTGAAAGTATCGAGGCGCCAGAGACCTTCCATCACCGGGGTCTCGTCACCACCGAACCTGAACACCGAGCTATACTGAGGCATCGAGAGGGCAGCCATGGCGTTGCTCTCCCCTACCAGCTGATTGCCGAAATACATCTTTAGTTTCTTCTCGGCACCGTTGAAGACGACAGTGACGCGCGTATACTTTCCCCTCGGCAGTTTAATGTCTGACTTGAGGGTCACGGGCCATCCGCCGCTGAAACCATTGAAAACGACTTCGCCCTCACGGCCGAGACGGAGTTCCATACCGGTCTTTTCCGATGCGTTAAGATTACCCCCTATCAGACCCGTCTCCGTCGTCTGACGGTCGAAGGTCATCATGGGATAGGTCTCCGGGGCGAGCACTACGCTGAACGTCATCTGTTCAGGATCCTTCTCAAACAGGCGGGGAAGAGAGCCGACCACGGTTGTTGAGTAACCGTCGAAGATGAGGCCGTCCGGCGTCACTATGGGAGTGCGAACAGAAGGTACCTCCATATTGGTTCCGGTCACCTCTTCGGTCAGGATGGCACCGTTGATTTTATTGAAGTTGAACTGCGAAACCAGGTTGGCCGACATCGAAGAGGCGGCCAATCCGAGAGTCGCAAGAAGTAAAGGATATTTCATTATGAAAGTTAAATTTATTTCGATTTTTTACAGGTTGTTCGAAAAGCTTGCTTTCAGCCCCTGATCTATATAACGGGGATTTAACAATTCACGGATAGTCGTAAAAAAGCACAAGCCGTATTTCCGGTGCTTTTTGACCGGCACTGCCTTTTCGGCTTATTCCGTAAAAAGTTGTCGCACATTTCGATAGTGCAAAATTAATACCAAAAATCCGAAAGGAGTACCAAAAATATTTAAAAGTATACAAGAGATGTATCAAAAGCCGCCACTGCCAATAATAACCCCCCGTATTTCAGCAACGGGGGGTGGAAGCTCAAATCGAAAGCGGTCTCACTTCGTCACCGAAATGAGACCGCCTTCAAATGTAGAATCTAATTTATGTAATCGCTTACTTCAGGTATTCGAGAATGTTCTCGGTCAGCTTCTCGACATTCTTCTGATAGATGTTGGGAGCTGAGTTCTGGTTCCATTCGTAGGCTGCGAGACCCATGGCTACGCAACGGCCATGCTCTGCGGTAGCGTTGAAGGAAACGAGGCCGGCCACACAGTGGTCACGAACATGTCCCCAGGTTGCGAGTACGAGGGAGTTGGTCTTGACCTCGAAGTTGCGGATAACATCCTTCTCATCGCCCTTGCCATAGATATTGCAGTCCCAAAGGCAGTTGTGGTCCTCACGCTGGCCGGGGCCGATCAGAGGCACTGTTGAGTAGCCGTAGTTGTTGGGGTCTTCAAGGGTGATGCCTTTGAAGATGGCGTGCTCGGCGCGGTCATAATAGCCCTGGTCGCCGCCGTTCTGGAAGTCTACACCGAGGTGCGGGTTGATAACCCATACGTCGTCGCCTGAACCGCCTTCGCCATTGCCGTATACGGTCGGAGCCCAGTCAGAGGGAACGAAGCCCAGGGGCACAGTCAGCTGGGTTGCGAAAGTAGAGAGGTAGAGGCTGCCGCCATCCTGACTGTAACGCTTGAGTGATGCGATGGCATCGGCGCTGATGATTTCAGCAGGGAGATTTTCCCAACCCATAGGCTGGCCGACACGGTCGACGGCGATCCAGAGGACGGGGTTATAGTCAGGCTTCAGGTCCTTGAGTTCAGCGGGGGTGATGAACTTGTGTGAGGGAAGGGTTGCGAACCACTCGGCCGCTGCCCTTTCGTCATCGTCCTGAAGGTCTGCCGGAGAGGTGGCACCGATAAGGAGGAATGCCGGAACAGGTTCGATGTAGGGAACGAGAACGTTCACGCTGGTGCCTTCAGAGAGGTGACCGTCGGCATAGCGTACCTTGACTGTATAGGTGAGCTCCTCGTCCATCGGCTGGCCCTTGAGGGTGTAGCTCGTGGCGTCGCCCGGGAGGGTGATGGTCGTGTTGAAGTCGGCGTTGCGGATGATGAGCACGTCGGTGATGTCTCCAGCAGGGAGTTTCCAGTTGAGTGTCACGCTGCGTCCGTCGACACCGGCCTGGACATTGGTCGCCGGCGCCACATAGGGAGCGTCCTCATATTTGATATCCGAGCAGGAAGCGAGAGCCAGGAAGAAGAGGGAGGCGGCTCCGAAGCGGATTATGTTTTTGAAATTTGCCATTTCTGTAAAGATGAGACGGGGTTATTTGTAAAGGTCGCCGGCGTTGTCAAGCTGAGCCAGAGGCACGGGCAGATAGATGTCGGCTTCGTTGAGGTGTGCACCGGTGTAGTAGCTGCGGATCTTCACCTCGGATGCATAGTACTTGTTCATGGTCTCTGTAGCGATACCCCAGCGAACGAGGTCAAACCAGCGGAGGCCTTCCATTGCGAGTTCGAGACGGCGCTCCATGCGGACAGCCTTGCGGCCATACTCCTGAGTCCAGGCGTTGGTATACTGACCTACGGCATAGTTAGCCTTGGTCGGGTTGCAGTCGATAGGAGTATAGGCGGGATCCACAGAGTCGGCGGCACGCTTGCGCACCTGATTGACAAGAGCTCGGGCCTCGTCGAGGTTCTTGTTCTGCTCCACCAGGGCCTCGGCCTTCATCAGAAGGACGTCGGCATAGCGGATAAGCATGCAGTTAAGGGAGCTTGCACCCCAGGGCACGATACCCTTCTCAACAAACGGGCTGTCGGGAGAGGGATAAGGCTTCTTGCCCGAGTATTCGCCATAGAGGTCATAAGCGCGACACCAGTTGATGTTGTACTCATAAGAGCGCCAGGGCATGCCGATACGGCCAACGGTGAAGTCGAGACGGGGGTCAACGTTGCCCGCATAGGTGGCGGAGTTCACGTTCTCGTCATTGAAGGTATCGAAGAGGGGAAGACCGTTGGCGTCGGTGCGGAAAGCGTTCACCAGGTTCTGAGAGGCGAGGAAGAAGTCGTCGCCGTTACCGTAGAGGTTGCCTTCGGAGTATGTACAGTTCAGACAGTTGTTGAAGTTGTACTGCTCGGGGCTGTTGGCCGAAGAGAACTGGATAGCGAGCACGGACTCGGAGCCGTTGTTGAACTCAGGCTTCGACATGTCGAGGAAGTTGTTGAACAGCTGATATTTGCCAGAAGAGATGACATAATCTGCATACTGCTCAGCCTCGGCCCAGCTCGAAGTGAAGAGAGAAACGCGGGCCATGAGGGCGGCGGCTACATACTTGTTGAAACGGCCGGGATCGGTCTGAGAGGCGGGCATCACGCGATAAGCCTCGCGGAGGTCTTCCTTGACAGCGGCGATGATTTCGTCGCGTGAGTGGTCGTTGATGCCGACAGCGCTCGGGTTCTCGGTCTCCTCGGTGAAGTAGGGGAACTTCGCGAAGATGCGGTATAGGTCGAACCAGAAGTATGCACGGAGGCACTTCAGCTCACCGATGAGCGCATCCTTGTTCTGAAGGTTGTCAGCCTTCTTGATTGCGTTGATGGCGGTGTTGCAACGAGAGATTGAATAGTAGTTGTTGCGCCATTTGAAGTTGAGGATGTCAGAGTTGCTCTGAACGTTACCGACCTCCATCTGGTGGATATAGCCCTCCATCGTCACTGCGCCGCCACCCTTGTAGGCGTCGTCAGAGCGGACGTCGAAGACCCAGTTGTTGATCGGTCCGGCAAACGACTCGTTGTTGCCGAAGAAGTGACAGAGCAGGGAGGCGTATGCGCCGGTCATGAGTCCCTGGATCTGATCTTCGCCGAGCTGGTTCTCGGTGAAGTTGCCCTGCGGTTTGGTGTCGAGCATGTCGTTACAGCCCGTCAGACCGGAGGCAGCGCCCAGGACCATGACAGCCACAAGGGCACGGGATATGAATTTTTTATTGAGTTTCATATTAGGTTTCGAGTGGAGAAGTGATTAGAACTGGAGGTTGACACCGAGGGTGAAGGTGCGCGAGCGGGGATAAGCACCGTCGTCAACGCGAGCGCCGTATTCACCGGGGAGAAGCTCGGGATCGAGACCTTTGTACTTGGTGATGGTGAAGACATTCTCAACCTGGCCATAGATGGAGGCACCCTTGCAGCCCCAGCTGTTGAGGAGCTTGGCGGGGAACTCATAGGAGAGCTTGATGTACTTCATCTTGAAGTATGAGCCGTCCTGAACGCGATAGGTAGAGAAGCGAACCTCGTTGTTGTCGTCGGTCAGTGAGAGGGCCGGAACGTTGGTGTTGGTGTTGGTCGGGGTCCAGGCCTTCAGGATGTCCACGCCGCGGTTGGTGTCGTTGATGCCGGAGCTCATGAAGAGGAGCTGGGTCTTCATGTTGTTGATGATGTCGAAGCCGAAATCACCTGAGAAGAACATGTCGAGGGCGAGGTTCTTGTACTTGAAGTTGAGGTTGAGACCCATGCTGAGATCCGGGTTCGGGTCGCCGATGATGCAGCGGTCGAGGTCTGTGATTTCACCGTCGCCGTTGATGTCGCGGTAGATGAGGCGGCCGGGGGCAGCGCCGGGCTGATAAGCGTGGTTGGCGACTTCGGCAGTGTTCTGGAAGATGCCGTCACATACATAGCCGTAGTAAACGCCCATCGGCTGGCCGGGGATCAGACGGATGTCGCCGCCGATATACTCCTGCTGGGAGTTGATGCGCTGGAGTTTGTTCTTGTACTGAGAAAGCTGGAAGGTACCGCTCCATGAGAAGTCACCGTAGCGGGGCGAGAGGTAGCCGAGGCTGATTTCCCAACCGGTGTTCTTCATGTCACCGGTGTTGAGCCACTTGGCTGCGTTGGCGCCGGCAACGTCGAGTGTCGGGGGGATGGTGAGCATGTCGGTGGTCTTCTTGATGTAGAAGTCGCCGGTGAGGTTCAGGGCGCCGCCGAAGAACTGGAGGTCAAGACCGATGTTGTTCTGAGTGGTGGTCTCCCAAGTCAGCTCCGGGTTACCGGTTTCGGCCAGTGTGATACCTGCCTGTATCTGAGAGTTGGTACCTTCGAGGTCGTATGCACCGTTGGTGGTGTTGAAGATGTAGTTGGAGTATGTCGGATAAAGCGGCGGGATGTTGGCGTTACCGTTCTGACCCCAAGAGTAGCGGACCTTGATGTCGGTGATGACGTCGTTGGTGGGGAAGAAGGCCTCCTGGGTGGGACGCCATGCAATAGAGGCTGCGGGGAAGACGCCTGCGCGGTGCTTCTTGGCGAAACGTGAGTTGGAGTCGCGGCGGATGGTGGCCGAGAGGAGGTAGCGGTCAGCGTAGTTGTAGTCGGCCTTTGCGAAGATAGAGAAGATGGCCCACTGGCTCTTGCCGCCGCCGGCCTTAACCTCTGTGCCTGTACCCGAGCCTACCTGCATGAATGCGGTGTCCTCGAAGGGATAGTCGAAACGCTGGCCTGTGAGGTCCTTAAAGGTATAGCCGATTGCCTCGACACCGAAGAGACCGGTCACGTGGTGAACGTCGTTGAAGGTATTGTTATAGTTAGCGGTGTTAGTCCATGTCCAAGTGTCGCCCTGGCCGTAAGCCGAGAAGACATTGTTCAGGTCGGAGGGGTTGATGGAGCGGTTCAGGTCCTTGTTGAAGTACTGAGAGTGCTCGATACCGATGTTGGACTTCAGCGTGAGGCCCTCGAGATAGGGACGCACTTCGATGAAGGCGTTGCCGAGGATACGCCATGAGGTATGATCGTTATCCTTGCCGAGAGTCAAAGTCTGCACGGGGTTGGCGAGGTCGGACTTGATGAGGTCGAGGGGACGCATCCAGTCACCGTTGAGGCCCTTGACGGGGAGCGCGGGGTGCTGTGACATTGCAGCTGCGGGGATACCGCGAGAGCCGGCGTCACCCATGCCGTGGTCGCTCCAGCGGGCGATGGCGAGGTTCTCACCTACCGACACCCACTTGCAGATGTCGAAACGTGAGTTCAGACGAGCGGAGAAGCGTTCGTAATAGGTCTCCTTCACGATACCGTCCTGCTTGATGTAGTTACCGGAGAAGAGGACAGAACCACGCTCGGTGTTGTTCGATACCGAAGCGGTGAGGTTGTTGGTCCATGCTGTGCGGTAAACCTCATCCTGCCAGTCGGTGTAGGTCGTGGGGAAGTTGGGGTTGCCGTCCACATACTGCTGGAGAACGGGCTTGGGGCCGTTTCCGTAAAGGATGTGCTGCGGAGTGATGTGAGAGTTTGCGGCGGCCTGCCAGTAAGCCTCACCCCACTGGGTCGGGTTCAGCATCTCGTAACGCTTGGAGATGTGAGAAGCCGAGAGGGCGTAGTTGACGTTTACGCTCAGGCGGTCACCCTTTCCGTGTTTGGTGGTGATGATCACGACACCGTTGGCTGCACGAGAACCGTAGATAGAGGCCGAAGCCGCATCCTTGAGGACCTGCATGGTCTCGATGTCGGAGGGGTTGATCATGTTGATGTTGTCTGTCGGCACGCCGTCCACGATGTAGAGGGGGTCGTTAGACGAGTTGGCGGTAGACATACCGCGGACGCGGATAGAGCCCACACCGCCCGGAGCGGCATCGGGAACGACGCTCACGCCCGGCAGCTTGCCGGCCATTGAGCTCATGATGTTGCCGGAGTTCTCAGAGAGGGGCTCCTTCATGTTCATCACTGAAACGGCGCCCGTAAGGTCGGCCTTACGGACAGTCTGGTAACCGACCACCACCACGTCGTCAAGCACCGTGGCGTCGCTGACGAGGCGAACCGTCATCACGGGCTCGGCCTTCAGCTCGGCGGTCTGATAACCTACGTAAGAGAATTTCAACGTAGTTCCCTCAGGAACAGTAATGGTAAAGTTACCATCCAGATCGGCAGCGGCACCGGCGCTGGCGTCAGGCATGGCCGTGATAGTGGCACCTATCAGGGGTTCGCCGTCGGTAGCGTCGAGAACTGTACCTTGAACTGTGATGGTCTGGGCGTATGCCGCCGCAGAGAGGGCGAGCATCATCGGCCACACAAGGAATCTGTTCATGTCGTTTAGGTTATGGAAAAAATTATTTATGTGTGTCGTCTCCAAGAGACTTACGTTCTGCAGCACCCCCGCCCTTCCCGGCTCGGGCACCGCTGAACGTCAGCCTGGCGCAAAATTATACCTTATCTAAAAAATGTTAATATAACTTTCGTATACAAAGGTTTAAAAATCTGAACAGTGTAACATTATTATGTCAAAAAGAAACAGGATTTGCATTTTGCAAACCCTGTCACTCAAGATTTTAGTATATGTAACAAAATTATCGTTACGATGTCTTAAGTCATCCTGGTGGATTAAAGATACGATGTCTCAGGCCATCTTAGTGGATTAAAGATACGATGTCTCAGGCCATCTTGGTGGATTAAAGATACGATGTCTCAGGCCATCTTTGACGTACGCCCCTGAAGCTCCGAGGGGAGTTCGCCAAACTGATCCTTGAAACACTTGGCGAAATAACTCGGTGAGGAAAAGCCGACCTTATAGGCGACTTCGGCCACGGTACACTCCTCGGTGGCCAAGAGCAGTTTGGCCTTGCGCAGACGGATAAGGCGGAGAAGGTCGGCCGGCGAGTAGTTGGTCAGCGCCTTCAGCTTGCGGTAGAACTGCACCCTGCTCATACCCATGCGTGAGGCCATCTCCTCAACATTGAGCGACGAATCTGCCATATCGCGGTTGATCATCTCCACGAAATTGCGGTAGAAGGTCGAGTCCAACTCAGAGAAGGGATCTATATCGGACTTTGAGGGCTGCTTGCGGCGCGGGTCCCCCTTCTGTTCTTGCGCCCCTTTGAGTTGGTCAGAAACAGACGAATCCTTGGCCGGCGCCGAAACCGGAATGTCCCCCACCCCGGCTGAGACATTCTTTATTCTCTTGCGGTTCTCTATCAAGGACTTTATACGTGCCCGCAGTACATCGGGAC
>CAZUAK010000008.1:16740-24282 GCA_964618395.1 uncultured Sangeribacter sp. | reverse complement strand
ATTCTCTTGCGGTTCTCTATCAAGGACTTTATACGTGCCCGCAGTACATCGGGACTGAAAGGCTTCGACAGATAGCCGTCCGCCCCGCTCTCGTAGCCGTCGGCACGCTGACGGTCCAGCGCACAGGCGGTGAGGAGCATCACCGGGATATGGCTCGTGATTGTCTCGTTCTTCAGACGGCGGGTAACCTCAAGCCCGTCCATGCCCGGCATCATCACGTCACAGATGACACAGTCCGGGACATATTTCGTTGTCATGCGGATACCCGCCTCGCCACCGGGCGCGCTGAGTATCCGGTATTCGGAGCCCAGTATGGTGCGGAGCATGACCCTTATGTCCTCATTGTCATCGATTATCATTACCAAGGGGCGCGAATCATCCTCCAACTCCTCAACCGCGGCCTCGACCGGAGCGATCTCGGACAGAATCTCATTTGAAGAGGCGCTGAAGGCCGACGAAGCTGAATCCATCCTGCGCTCATTCTCCTCATCCATCCTTACCAGATCAGACTCACTTGGATTCACCCTCGGGAATGAAACAGTGAAAGTGGTCCCTTTGCGCGGTTCGGACTCTACCGAAACCTCACCTCCGTGGAGTTCCACGAAAGACTTTACGACCACCAGACCGATACCCGAACCGCCCGCGTTCCCCTCGCGACCCTGGAAGAAGCGCTCGAAAAGATGCGGGATATTTTCAGCCGGGATGCCCTTGCCGGTGTCGGACACCGAAAATTTAATCATCTGAGGGTCATCCGTGACGAGCGTAACGGTTATGTCTCCGTTGGGCGGAGTGAAGCGGAAGGCATTGGACATCAGGTTGAAGAACACGCGCTCAATCTTCTCACGGTCTGCCATTACCAAGACCGGCGCATTTCCCGATGACTTAAAAGCCAGTTTCACATCCTTCTTTCGCGCAGCCGGCATGAAGGCCTCCGCCCACTCCTCGAGACACTTGCGGACGTCGAAAGCTGAGCGTTCAAGCGTCAGCTTTCCGCTGTCATACTTTTGGAAATCAAGAATCTGGTTGATAAGCCGGCGGAGAATATGAATGTTCTTGTTGGCTACGCTGACGAGTGTCTTCTGTTGGGGCGTGAGGTTGGTGGCCTCCTCAAGACTCTCAATAGGTGTTGTTATCAGCGAGAGGGGGGTACGCAGGTCGTGAGAGACATTGGTGAAGAACGCCAGTTTGGCGTTTGTCGCATCCTTCAACTGAGAATTGAGGCTCTCGAGGTTGTCTCGCTGTTGTTCAAGGATGGTATTGCGCTCAGCCAGAATCTGTTCCGAGCGTTTTTTCTGCCAGTGCAACCTCAACAGCAGGAAGAGTGCCAAGGCGCCCAGGAGGAGCACCACAATGAGAATCCAGAAGATGATGTTCATCAAGTCACGTGTGTGATTGATGGTGACCAGACGGCTTGACAGACCTCGGATAGACTCCACCGACTCATCGAGGGCGAGCGCGGAATTCAATTGAAGGTCGATATTGGTGCTGTCGATAGCGAGAGCCGTCGGGAAAATGTGGGTCTTCTCCAGTTTCTCACCCCTCGCGGCGGCAATGGCAGAACGCAGAATCTCCGCACCCTGGGTGGGATAGATAAAGGTGGCGTTTAGCTTGCCCGAGTCGACCCCGGGCAGGCCAATGGAGGGGGCACCGTCCACTCCAATTATGAACATGTCTTTTCTCCCCATACTGTCAGCGACTTCACGTGCCATCAGCGCCATACGGTCATTGTGAGCATATATCACGGCTGCGTCTGGCCATCTTCTCAGCAGGGAATCGGCGGCAATACGGGCCTTACGGTCGTTCCAGTCTGCCGAAACGGAAGCGACGAGGTCAAGCTGCGGGTAGAGGGCTGCCGCCTTCACGAACCCCTCGTGACGTCCCTGGGCCGGAGAAGAGCCGTCGAGACCGCGCAACTCAAGGACCTTTGCCGGTGAAGAAGCTGAGTACAGTCCCGGAAGCCGTGAGGCTATATAATGTGACGCGCTCTCTCCTATCTGACGGTCATCGGCGCCATAATAAGTGGTATACTTATCGTTCGAGGTCTTGCGGTCAAACACCACGACAGGAATGCCCGCCTCATAAGCGCGCGTGATGGCCGGTGTGACAGCCTCGGCCTCGCGGGGAGACACGATGAGCGCGTCGACGTCGCTTTCAATGAAATGCTCGATGTCCTTAATCTGTTTCGCGTTATTGTCCTCGCCCGAGAGTATCTCAACCTCTACGTCGGGATGCTGGTAGAGTTCGAGCAGAATCTCATCGTTCATCTTTGAACGCCAGTCATCGGTGTTACACTGAGAGACGCCTATCCTCACTTTCTTTTCCCTGTGGCAGGAAGAAAAAAGAGGAGCGGCAAAAGGGCGAGCAGCGGCAGCAAGACGGCAGATCGGACCCTACGCGGAAGCGCGTTATATCTGAAGTTTTTCATGTAATGATCTTTACGCACCGCAAATTTAATGAATATGTACAAATTTGCAATTATTTTAACACTTTGAGTCCATATTTTTTTACAACAAAAGTTTCGTACGGTATAGACAGAGTATGAAACAGACGTTTCAAAGTGGTGTTTCGAGATTGTTGATTTCAATACAAACTATAACAATATCTGATACTTGCAACAAATATGGCCTGAAATGTAACGTCTCTTTCATTCAAATATAATTAATGTAGTTAATTTTGCGTCAGCGATTCGGTAAACAGGAGGCCATGGTCATAAAAGCCACCTTCGGGCTTCAAACCGTGTCGGAAATAATTCAGAGTAAAATCTAAACCAACTTCATAATGAATCTTTACGCAAAGGTGATTTTAACATCTCTCCTCAGTTTGGGGGCACTCGCCGGAATGGCGGAGGAAAAAATGGATATCTCCTACCTGGGGCCTAACAACACCCTGGTGAGAATCTCCGAAACAGACTCCAACTTCCTGCTTCTTCCGGTTCAGGAAAGCCAGCCCATCAGTCACATTCGTGTCGTCGCCGACAACAATCTCGCCGAGACCTTCAACATCGCGTTGGCCAACGGCAAGGTAGACTATTATGTCCCGGTGGATCTCCGCAAGTGGAAAGGCAAGAACCTGGTCTTCGACGTCCGCACCAACAATGACCGTAACAATATCCGTGACGTGTCGAACGCAGTTTGGGTCAAGGAACTTGAGCTTGCGAACGACTTCGATGTCAAGAATAAAGAAGAGTTCCGTCCCTCGTTCCATCACACTCCGGCATACGGGTGGATGAACGACCCCAACGGTATGTTCTATAAGGATGGCCGCTGGCACCTTTACTATCAGTGGAACCCCTACGGTTCGAAATGGGAGAACATGACATGGGGTCACTCCTCCTCTACCGACCTCGTGAACTGGGAGGCAGAGCCGGTTGCCATCAAGCCCAACGCCCTGGGCACCATCTTCTCCGGCTCATCGGTGGTTGACAAAAACAACACAGCCGGTTTTGGAGAGAACGCAATCATCGCCTTCTACACCTCTGCCGGAGCTTCACAGATGCAGTCCATGGCCTACAGCACAGACGACGGCCAGACATTCACCGAATATACCGGTAACCCGGTTCTCACATACGAGTCTGAAAGCCGCGACCCCAATATCTTCTGGGACGCCGAGCACAATCAGTGGGTAATGGAACTGGTGGCCGCACTTGAGCATAAGGTGCTTTTCTACACCTCTCCCGACCTGAAGAACTGGACACTGGCCTCCAAATTCGGTGACCACGGCTCAAACGCCGGTGTCTGGGAATGTCCCGACCTTCTCCACGTGCCCGTAGAGGGAACCGGCGAGAAGAAGTGGGTCCTCATCGTCAACATCAACCCCGGCGGTCCCTTCGGCGGCTCAGCAGCTCAGTATTTCGTCGGTAACTTCGACGGCCAGACCTTCACATGCGATTCAGCACCCGAGGTGACGAAGTGGATGGACTACGGCAAAGACCATTACGCGACCGTCTCCTTCTCCAACGCTCCCGACGACCGCACGACAGTCCTCGCCTGGATGTCTAACTGGGAATATGCAAACGACGTGCCGACAATGCAGTTCCGCTCGGCCAACTCGCTTCCGCGTGACCTCTACCTGTTCAAGGCTCCTGACGGAGAATATTATCTTGCCTCCACTCCCTCACCCGAAGTCAAGGCCCTCAGAGGCAAGGAACGCAAGTTCAACATCGGTTCGCTCTCCGGCTCTTCGCGCAACATCAACCTCCCCGTGGAGAACGGCGGAATCTGCGAGATCGTCTTCAACGCCACTGTTCCTTCCGGGCGTAACCTGAACCTCACTCTCTCAAACAATAAGGGCGAAAAGGTAGTGATGACCCTCGACGGTACTGCAAAGACCTTCTCCATGGACCGCAACGATGCCGGTGTCGATGACTTCTCAGAGAACTTCCCCGGTGTGACCACAGGACCCATCTATCCCGCCGACGACACCTATGAGGTCCGTCTGTTCGTAGACCGCTCGAGCATCGAGGCCTTCATTGACGGCGGCCGTCTGTCGATGACCAACCTGGTCTTCCCGACCGAGCCCTACACCTCCCTCTCGCTCTCCTCAAAGGGTGGCAAGGTGAAGTGCTCGCCCGTTCAGGTTTATCCCATGAAACCTGCCCATAACCCCGATAAAATCAAATAAACAGACTCCAATACTTTCCCTTAACCTGAAAACTCTATGGCTCAGAACAATGTCGCCGTTAAGACGGCTTCTTCAGGAAGCAATATGGCCAAGCTGATACCGGTCATGTTCTGCTTCTTCGTGATGGGTTTCGTTGACCTTGTCGGCGTGGCGTCAAACTACGTGCAGAAAGATCTCGGACTCACCGACTCGGAGGCTAACCTCTTCCCCTCACTGGTGTTCTTCTGGTTCCTGATCTTCTCAGTGCCGACCGGACTGCTGATGAACAAAATCGGCCGAAAGAAGACAGTGCTCCTCTCGATGCTCGTCACCCTGGCCTCACTCATAGTGCCCCTGTTCGGTGACTCATACGCAATCATGCTTATTGCCTTCTCCTTCCTCGGAATCGGCAACGCCCTGATGCAAACCTCACTGAACCCCTTGGTGTCTAACCTCATCAACCCCGCGAAACTGGCATCCACGCTGACCTTCGGTCAGTTCGTGAAGGCAATCGCCTCCTTCCTCGCCCCCTACCTCATGACCTGGGGTGCGACCCAGGTCCTTCCTGACTTCGGTCTCGGCTGGAGGGCTATTTTCCCCATCTATGCCATCATCTGCGTGTTCGCCGTCGCCATCCTCGGAGGCACTCCGATTCCGGAAGACAGGCCTGACAAGGCATCAAGCTTTGCAAGCTCCATCAAGCTTCTGGGCAAACCCTTCGTCTTCCTTTGCTTCATCGGCATCATGTGTCACGTGGGCATCGATGTGGGCACAAACACCACAGCACCCAAGATTCTGATGGAACGTCACTCCTTCACTCTCGAGGATGCAGCGTTCGCCACTTCCCTTTACTTCATATTCCGTACGATAGGCTGTCTTGTCGGCTCATGGATTCTTGCCAACGTTCAGCCGAAGAAGTTCTTCGCCGTCAGCGTTGCCTGCATGGCTGCGGCCATCATCTGCCTGTTCATGGATATGCCTCTCGGTGGCGTCTACACTGCCATCGCCCTTATCGGTTTCGGCAACTCAAACATCTTCTCCATGGTCTTCGCTCAGGCACTGAACCATGTACCGTATGAGAAGAACGAAGTTTCAGGCTTGATGATCATGGGCCTCTTCGGCGGCACCATCTTCCCGATCTTCATGGGCTTCTGCTCCGATGCGTTTAATTCTCAGAACGGTGCGATCGCTGTCATGGGTGTGGGCGTGCTCTACCTGGCGTTCTACCTGTTCAAGATGAAAAAGGCTTAACAACTTTCTGCAGTCGGAGGGGGCGGGAAATTCCGTTCCCTCCGGGCTGCTGGAAGCCATCTGCTAAAAAATTAGGAAAAAAATAATCACAAAAAAACATATCGTAATGAAAGACTCAATCATTGTCGGCATGGGCGAGGCCCTGTGGGATGTCCTGCCGGAAGGTAAGAAGATAGGTGGCGCGCCCGCCAACTTCGCATATCACGTCGGCCAGTTCGGCCTGCCCAGCATCGCCATCAGCGCCATCGGTGACGACAAGCTCGGTCAGGAACTTCAGGAACAGTTCGACAGCAAGAACCTTAACTATGACCTCGCTGTCGTTCCCTACGCCACCGGCACTGTCCAGGTAGAACTTGATGACAACGGAGTGCCTCAGTATGAGATAAAGGAGAACGTGGCTTGGGACAATATCCCCTGCACTCCCGAGCTTCTTGAGATAGCCAAGAAGACCAAGGCAGTCTGCTTCGGCTCACTTGCTCAGCGCAACGTGGTTTCTCGCAATACTATCGATACTTTCATCGACGCAATCCCCGAGGAGAACAATGCCTTGAAGGTGTTTGACATCAACCTTCGCCAGGGTTTCTATACCAAGGAAATCATCACCAATTCCATGCAGCGTTGCAACATCCTCAAAATCAACGATGAGGAGCTGGTGACCATCTCGCGCCTCTTCGGATATCCCGGCATCGACCTTCAGGACAAGTGCTGGATTCTCCTGGGCAAGTACAACCTGAAGATGCTCATCCTCACCTGTGGCGTGAACGGCAGCTATGTCTTCGTTCCGGGCAGCGTGTCGTTTGTTGAGACTCCCGTAGTGGAGGTCGCAGACACTGTTGGCGCAGGCGACTCCTTCACCGCCGCCTTCATCTCCTGCATCCTTAAGGGAATGAGTGTCGTAGACGCACACCGTCGTGCTGTTGAGGTTTCGGCGTATGTCTGCACGCAGAACGGAGCCATGCCCGTACTGCCCGAGAAGCTGATAAAATAATCGATTCCCCAAAAATAGTTTTCTCATCAAAATCCCGGAGGCCTTGCGAAAGGCTCCCGGGATTTTTCATGCACTGCCTTTTTGGCTTGTGCGAAAAAAAAGCGTATATTTGCAGTGACAATCGGCAGAAGAGTGTTTACAGTCACTATATGCTGAATAAAACAAGATTATTATGGGATTCTGGGATGAACTACTGAAATCATTCGGGTTAAGAGCCGAAACTAATACTCAAAAGAAAGAGCGTAAGCGTCAGAATATATATACCGATACGTCTATTGATGCTGCAGAAGAGCGCTACTATTATTATAACAATACGTATTATTCCAATTCGTATTATAACAATTCGGGCTCCTCAAATCATACGGATGATTCTGATTGGCATCACTCCGACAACATAGGTTACATGGCCGACGAGGAGTATCATGACTCATTCGACGACTATGAGCATGACTGTGACGACTTTGAAGACGACTACTAAGAAGCACCTTCCACTGTTACACCTACGGTTTTAGGAGCTGCTCGGTCCTGTTGAGCTTTCTTCGTCGTTGCGGGTTTGCAACCCGCAACAGTGCTTGATAGTCAACTTGCGGGTTGCAAACCCGCAAGGACGAAAAGTTCCCTTTGCCGTCGTTGTCATCGTTACGGGTTATTTCTTCGTCGTTGCGGGTTTGCAACCCGCAACAGTGCTTGATAGTCAACTTGCG
>CAZUAK010000008.1:0-16640 GCA_964618395.1 uncultured Sangeribacter sp. | reverse complement strand
TTTCTTCGTCGTTGCGGGTTTGCAACCCGCAACAGTGCTTGATAGTCAACTTGCGGGTTGCAAACCCGCAAGGACGAAAAGTTCCCTTTGCCGTCGTTGTCATCGTTACGGGTTATTTCTTCGTCGTTGCGGGTTTGCAACCCGCAACAGTGCTTGATAGTCTACTTGCGGGTTGCAAACCCGCAAGGACGAAACCGGAATGCTTGCGTTTCTGGTTCAGTACAGTTACCTCTCGGATGCAGGTTCATTCAGGCATCCAATAGTAGAAAGGCTTTGCTCTTCTGTACTTGAGCCATTCGCGCAGTTCCGGCAGGGTTGATATGCCGTCGGCTAACACTGCCTCGTAATACTCCACCCCGTGGATTTCCTCATCATCCGGGGTTTCATATTTCAATCTCAGGATTGTTTCCTTGAGCTTCGGGGAGAGGTGAGTTGTTATCCTGTCAGCCATCTCTTCGAAATATCCGTCATAGCGGGACCCCTTCTCTATATGGATGATGTCTATCTGCCAGACTTCATCGTCACTCATCTTATACTTGAGATGCCAAGCCATGCAGTGTTCGTCGGTATGGAGGCCGTTGATGCACTTGATTTCGATGACCTTGGGGTTCTTGGCCATTTGTGCGCCAATGGCGAAACTCTTCTCCTCTGTTATATTCTCAGAATAGACATGAAGGTCAATGTCGCGATGCTTTGCCATAAGGCCCATCTTTAGGGAGCCGACGATACGGACCTCTGCCCCGCTCCTACTCCAGATGTTGATAAGGTCAGACTCGGCGAGAACCTGTGCAGCACGTTCTGCCGCCATCTGAGACATTTGTAGATAATTCATCAGTGCGTTCAGATTTGATAAATCTGCAAAGGTACATCAAATCCCTTTACCCACCAAAAAAATCCTACTATCATCAGGATTTAAAAGATTATACATGGACTTAAAAGATTCCATCTCACGCAGAACCGGGTGACTGAGCTCGCGCTCAGCCGTACCCTTGTTGCGCGGGATTGGAGGAGATTTTACGCAGATTATTTTACCTGTCATACAGCCCGTTTTTGCACGCCGGGGCGCTCGGCTTGCGCCCGTCTGGCCCCCTCCGCAGATGGGGCCAGACGGGCGCAGATCCTGACGGACGCAATTCTTCGGTAAGAATACCGTTAAAGCATTGTAGCGCAGGCTTCCAGCCTGCCCCAATGAGTTAGAAATGATTCGGAAATGACACGGGGCAGGCTGGAAGCCTTCGGTCAGAACAGGGTCAGGCCTAAGCCGGTGACGAGGATGTCGTAGGTGGCTACGGATAAGGCCCCTACTCCTATGAGGAGGCTGACATATCTCTTCGCCTTTTTTTCGCTTCTCGCCTCAAATAAGGAGACCACGCCAAAAAGGATGAAGATGACGGTATGAAATATTTCGAGACCGGTCATGATTTATAGTGCTTTACCCGCATTTTCATGATAACCCCATTTTCATAAAATCATAAAATAGGGCCTTTATCATGGAATGAGAGGAGGAAGTTTCAGTGCAAATTTAGACCCCGTTTCAAAAAAACAGTGAATGGTTTTAAGGTTTTGCATCCTCTATTATCTTTTTGACTTCGTCGATACTGAGTTTACAAATCAAGGCGATATTCTCCAACGACATCTGGTTACTCACCATACTCATAACTATATCCGCTTTTACTCGCGCACCACCCAGTTCAAGTCCTTCAGAGAGGCCTTCCGCATGACCTTCGGCACGACCTTTCTCAAGTCCCTCAACGAGTCCTTCGGCACGACCTTCGGCACGGCCCTCGGCACGGCCTTCCGCACGGCCGAGGCTGCGCTCGGTCTGGGCTATGGCGTAGTTGTCGCGATAGACCTTCAGCGAGTGGTCGTAGGCCTGGCGCTGCGATTCGGTCAACGTTCCGTAACGGGCCACCTTTCCCAACTTACGGAAGATCGGCTCGTCATTGAATGATGTGGGTATCCTTTCCATAGTCTCCATGTTTTTCAATATATAAATCCACCTGTCAAGTATATCCTTGCAGTCGTCTGCATCCTTGTTGAGCAACGGTATCTTTAGGAACACCATCCTCAGACGGTCCGAGAAATTCTCCTTGGTCCGAAGATTCACCAGTGCCACGTCCTCACGCATCTGCTCATCCCCGTTACCCTTCCAGTCAAAGTTCATCAGGAACACGCCATAAACCGGAGTCAACGAATAGTCCCAGTCATTTCCTTTCTTACCCTGGCGAGCGATGTCCGAAGCCAGATAGAACAGGGCACGGTCCCTGAAGTGGGTCTGGTAACGGTTCTGCATCTCGACAATAAACTTCTTGCCCTTCTCGGTAGTGCAATGAAGGTCATAGATCAACGCACGGTCGTCTCTCGAGAGGCCAACGTTTTCCTTGTCGATGAAAGTAACATCGGCAATCGGATCCTCGTCGCTAAAGACAGCGTTCAGAAACGAGATGAGAAACTCCTTATGACCCTCTTCGCCAAAAAGGAACTTGAAACCGAAATCCGTCAGTGGATTGATGAATACTGTCTTCTTTTCCATAATCTGCATTGCATTTTGGCTATTAAATAGCCACACTGCGAAGATATGAATAAATTTTGACATTACAAAATTCATTTACATTGCATAGCTGGAGCAATACCGCAAATGGACCTTCAGTCAGAACGGAGTCAGTCCTAAGCCGGTGACGAGTAGGTCATAGAAGGTACGAAGGAGCAGACTCACTCTGTTCCGACCCGTTGATAGCAGAAGACTGACCACGAAAATTCGTTATTATTTGGCAATTAGAAGATTTTATTATAAATTTGTGGGGTTGAAAAGGTGCTTAGCGACAGACCTCACAGGTTTAGAATGAATAGATTCTTAGTACAAAAAATAGAAATAGACAACCACCCCGTCAAGGACCAGAAGGAGAGTATCAGGCTCCAGTACGTCGCGGGGCTGGCAGAGTTTCTGTACACTCTGACCAACGGTGACAGCAACACCAAACTGGTCTTTGACCTATGGGCCTATTCCATCTTGGGTTTTTTCCCCGCCGACGTGTGGAAGAACACGACTTATTATAAGGCAATTCAGAAGGCCTTATCCATTCACAGGGAGGGTTTTCATTTTTATACTTTAAAATATCCGTTTTTCTTTGACTGTTTCTATTTGTTGGAAAAATCAGGTAAAAAATTAAAGTCGAAAGCCTACAGTTTTCTGATGAAGCAAATCAGTACTTCCAATACGAAGGAGGCGATAAACCATGTGCATGATTTTTTCAGTGAGAAAAATCTTGGTTCAAAACTTCCCGAAGCACTGAGGCACCATAGACATCAGTCCGTAAGGTTCTCAAACAGGCCATCAAAGAAGGTACTCGTCGTGGCGACCATGAGCGCAGGTAAATCAACTCTGGTCAACGCGCTTGTCGGTCATAAGGTGTGTCGCGTGAGGTCGACGGCTTGCACGAGCATCGTCCGGGAAATCTATAATAAACCGCATCAGGAAGGGGCGTTGGCGCTCTATACCAATAAGAAATATCTCTATACCCCGGATTTTTCCGAGTTAGACCTTGAAACCATCAAGACCGTAGGTCTCCCCTTCACTTCCTCACTAAAGAGGGAGCGGATATGTCTGATTGATACACCTGGGGTTAACTTCAGCGGAGACAAGTCACATGGGGAGAAGACAAGGAAAGCCATCAAGGATAACGATTATGACATCCTTCTGTTTGTTATGAACGGAACGCAGTTAGCCATCCAGGACGAGCGAGACCTCATCAATTTCATCGGTCAGAACTGCAAAAAGAAGGTTATCGGAGTGATAAATCAGTGTGACACTTACAGAGAATCACAGGACTCAATCCCGAAAGCACTCGAAACGGGACGAAAGATGATGAAGGAGGCCGGAATTGCCAACCCTCTGGTCTTACCCATTTCGGCCTACGCGGCCTATCTGTTCCGTCTCGAAGAAAATCCGAGATACAGGATGGACGAAGATGACCGCTTTGATCTCGACCGCCTCAAAAAGAGGATGTCTAAACCCTTCTTCGACCTCCCTTCTTATCTCCCCAACGAATTATCTAAACTCAAACGCATAGGTATTCTGCAGAGAAGTGGTTTACTTGACGTGGAATCTCTTCTGCGTATACTTATACTTTAACTATTTCCGCTCCATTTTTATCTTTCTAAACTTAAACCACCATCAGAATGAAAACAAGCGGCTCCACCACTCATAAAAGGCAGAGATTTGAAATTGATGATGTGCAGGTTGTGATCGATCAGATAAGGTCTCAACTAAAGAGAAAGTATGGAGACAATCCGGTTGTGAAGGACACCCTGGGAAATATTAATCAAATATTTGGAGAACACTGTAACATTCAAATCCTTGGGGGATTAACAACCGGTAAAACTACTCTTCTGAATGCTTTTCTACGGGATATATCCCTCCCGCCCTGTGCTTTTGAGGAATTGTCTTTTTTCTCTTCTGATCATTTTTACGTTATAGGAGATAATACGTATGGAGAAGAAATAATCGATTCTCCTAAGTACGATTATGAAGAGGTAAAGGCTCTTACAAAAAATTTGGATATCTCTACCCTTTCTGTTTTCGGGCCATTGGCTTTAGCTGAAGAGTGCTCTTTACCAATTGTGATCACTGAACGTGCTATAAATCCTACGGACTTTCCTTTCATTGATATAAAAACAATTGGATACGACCTAAATTTATATTGTATGTCGGTGATGAATTTAGGTCGGGAACTTGAGGTAGAAAAAGAAGACGTGGAAGATATTAACAAGGAGATGCAAATTCTTTTTGTTTTGACCAAAATGGATGTTATAAGTCCACGGCGAGATCTACCGGTACCCGAAATAGTCAATAATATTGAGAATCACTTCAGTACAAGCCTAAAAGGATTTCGAGGAGTATTTCCTGTCAGTGCGGCGGTATGTGTTAAGGATGAAAATGGCGATTTTGACATCAAAGAGGGATTTGAGTTTAAATCCAATAAATATGAGGATCTCCATCTCGAAAAATATACAAAACCATTCGAGGCGAACTCTCAGACCCTCTTTACGTCACATACAGGTGAAGAAAAATGGTCCGAAGTTGAAATTCACAGCGGTTTTCCTTCGTTATATACATATGTAAAAGATTATCTGATCAATAACGTTTGGGCAAAGAGAGCTAAGACGGTCGTTGAAATACTAATCAACGTTCTTAATTACCTTCGCTTAACCCAAACTTTAAACAGTTCTTCTCACAAAATAGACTCTGATGAAATCAACAATCTTCTCAAATGCGCAGAGGATTTGCATAAGACCTATTTTGAAACGAATTGAATTTTAAGAATATAGAAAAACGACATATAGATGAAGAAAGTAAAGATAGTTTATAATCCATTCTTGCTGACGACCGTTATCACGGTTGACGGGAAGAAGCCCAATGTGAACAGTTCGTTGGACTTCTCGCGTCAGCGTGTGCAGGAATGGGCCGAGAAACTTCCGAAGATACTTTTGGATGAGTACCGGGACAAGAACATCGAAATCGAGTTTACCGGTACGCTCGACGACTTTTCGGACCTCAAGGAAATCCTCAACGCAAACAAGGCGGGAGTGAATTTCCAAGGGTTCGTGCACCACAGGACTCCCGATATTGCGGAGGTAGAAAAGAAGGTGAGAGAAGTCTTTGAGGAGATACAGAAAGGCCCGGTCCCGGCCCTCAAAGACAAGGACATCCAAAAAGCGTTTGAAGATGCCCTCAACGCCGAGTTCGAGATCAACGTGGTGGCCACCATGAGTTCCGGAAAGTCTACTCTTATCAACGCTTTACTTGGCAAATACCTAATGCCGGTGGCAAACCAGGCCACGACAGCCACGATCGTCAACATTATCGCCACTCCTCAGGACAATTATTCGGGTCTTGCGTTCGATAAAAACGGAAAAGAACTTCATCGGGAGAAGGATCTGAATATCGATATAATGCGCGAATGGAACGATGACGAAAATATCTCATCTATTGATATATATGGTCCTATTCCATGTGCTAATTCTGTCGGGATGCGCTTGATTCTAGTCGACACCCCCGGACCCAACAACTCCTGTGACGCAAATCACAAGAAACTTACTTACGAAATGCTTCAAGAGTCTGAGAAGTCCTTGGTTCTTTTCGTTATGGATGCTTCCCAACTCTTCATAAGCAATGCCGATGAATTCCTTGTTGACATCTGCAAGACCATGAAAGAGGGTGGAAAGCAGTCAAGAGACCGTTTCCTCTTTGCGGTCAACAAACTTGATCTGTTCAAACCAAACAACGGAGAAAAGATCGACAAAACCTTGTTAGATATTAAAAAGTATCTGGACGACAAAGACATCAAAAATCCCAATATCTTCCCTGCCTCTTCACAGGTTGCATGTGAGATCAGAACGGACGATGATGACCCGGTCGCCATAGACACGTTCACCAGAAGATGCCGCAAGGGAACCGAGTTCCATTTCGATTCATACTACGACTTTAATCATCTGCCCATTTCTTCCAGAATTCGGGTAGATGCGTTGACAAAAGGCGATAACCCAATAGATGAAATAGAACTTCACAGCGGCATCCCGTCTATAGAAGAGGCCATCCGTCTGTATGTCAGCAAATACGCGCGCACTATCAAAGTCCGGGACCTGGTTGATGCCTTCAATAAGCGTCTGAACGAACTGAAGACCGAGGCCGAGATTCAGGAGCGTATCCAGCACAATAAGGAGGAGAAAGCCCGTCTTGAACAGGAAATATCCAAGATTCAGACTGAGATCGAGTCCGGAAAGTCAGCCAAAGAATATGCCGTCCTTATCGACAAGGTCGATGTTTCCGAAGATGTCAAGGAGGAAATGGATAACCTCATCGGAAGTTTTCAGAAGCGTATTGACGACATCGTCAAGAAGTATAACGGTGAGACTAAGATGCCTAAGGAACAGGCCCTTCGGGACGTGAAGAAAATTCAGGATGAGAAAAAAGACATTCAGACGCAGTTAGAGACCCGTATCTCGAAAGTTTTTGAAAAGACTTTCAAACGTACTTTCGATAAGATTATGGGAATCTATCGTGACCGTCTCAGTAAGCTTGGTTTCAAATCAAAAGACAGCAACTTCCAGTTCAATCCCCTTGACTTCATCGGTAAGGACATGCCGGACGTTGAGTCTCTGGTGAAGAAGAGCACGCAGACTGTCGATGAAGGCGGCGAGGAGACGAGGTCAAGGACTGTCCAGGGAGCCAAGAAAATCAACTGGTTCTGGGAACCCAGCACATGGTTCACCACGAGGTATGAGGAAAAGACCGAGTACTATAAGGTTCACGTTCCCAAGAATGTCGACTATGTGGACATGAGGAAGGTCGTTAATGAGTTCTTCGTCCCCATGCAGACAGACCTTATCAAGTTAGAGGTCGATGTCCCTGACTATCTTGAGAAACAGGCCAATAAATTGAAGTCTGATCTCAAGAAAGAGTTGAAACAGGTTGAACGCCTGCTTGAGAAGAAACTCACTGACATCAAGCACAGGATGCACACCGCCAACCAGACGGCAGCCCATATCGCAGAGCAGGAACGCCAGCTCGAATGGATGAGAGGCATCACCGAGCGGGTGAACAAACTGATTAATTATTAAGAATTGCTTAACAATCCCTGATAATATGAATAAGGAATTTCAAGAGGCCGTACAGGCCCACAACCTTCCGAGCGTCCGCATGATGCTCACAAACGAACTGCTTCTCGACCCGCGCGCCGTATCGTTCGGTGAGATGCTGAAGTATGCCAAAGACAACCTTCCCGACCTGTTTGAAGAAGAGAAACCCTCGAAGTTCTCCATTCCTACCGACAAGGAAGAGTGGAACGACGACGTACTGTCAAAGATGAAACGCGACCTCAACATGAACTTCTCTGTCGAGAAACTCGCCCTGTTCGTCGAGATGGCAAAGTATCTCGGCGCCGAAAAGGCAGGCGAACTCGAAAGGGAGGAAGAGGCAAAGAAGAAGGCACTCGCCGAGCGTAAGATTAAAGAGGCGGAAGAGGCCAAACGGACAAGGGTGTCGAAGTCTCAGAAGAAGACCGGAACCATAGTGACCGGTAGCGGCGCAGCCATCGCCATCACCGGTCTGTGTCTCGAAGGGACTATCGGAACAATCCTTTCGATAGCCGGCGGCGCCGTTGTCATCGGCGGTGTCCTTTTACTCACTGTACCCTGTAAGAAGAAATGAACAGAGAAGTAGACCACGATCTCCAGTCCACCTGGAGATCACCCTTTGACCAAACACCTCCGGAGGAGTATCACTCCAGTCAGGAATTCGAGGGCCGACCTCATGAAACGGATGATGTCGAAGACATAAAAGCCGATGAGATTGAGGAACTGACAGTCGAAGCAGCCAGACCTGAACCGAAAAGAGAACTGAGTAGGCGGCAGACCTCGGGGCAGACAACGGCCCTCACCGGAAACCTCGTTGCCGGTGATGAAACCGGTCTCTCAGGTCTTCAAGCCGGAACGGCCATGGAGGTAAAGGGCTACTTGGACAAGGCCCGCTCGGCACTGAATTCGGTCGACGACATCGTCATGAAGGGATACCTTGAACGTCTCGACAAGATGGAGGTACTTCCCGCAACCCAAGAAAACGTCGAGGACCGGGTTATCATTTTCAAGGTCGAGATGATGGCCTACGAGAAGGACGAGTATGCCACAGACAAATTTGTCAGCGCCTTTAGCGCTATGACTTACACCTCTGATTCTGTCTTTCTCATTGTGGATGGATTTGAGGATCACACCGACTTCTATATCGGTGTGAAGAACCATTCACCCTTCACCACCCACTCCATCGCATCCACCCTTGAAAGTTCTCTGAAAGGACAGTTCCCCGGTATAAAGTTGAGGGACCTCTCGATAACTGAAAGCGGGCACAAGCACTCGGACCAGTACCGGCTCTTACGCGATTTGAAAGAGGCGACAACCGTCAGTTCCAGCATCGGTGTGCCGGCCCTCAAGGGTGAAGACTCCTATACCAATACGAACTACATCCAGGGCATCGAGAAATTCTCGGACGCGATGCAGGGCAAGCGTTATACCGCCATCATTCTCGCGCAGAACCAGATGGCGGCCAGTATCGACATGATGCGCTCAGCCTATGAGAACCTCTATTCTCAGCTGTCATGCATGGCCTCGCAGCAACTCTCCTACTCCACCAACGAGTCGCTCGCCCACGCCCTGACCAGAAGCCAGGGCACGACCGACACAACGAGTCACTCCACTTCCAAAGGTACATCGCACTCCGAAACAGAGAATGTTTCAGACTCTACCTCAGAGGGTGAAAACTGGAGTGAGGGGACCGGAGAGTCCAAGCCGAACTTCTGGGGAAAGGCCGGTCCGCTCGCCGGTCCGCTCATGGAGGCCGGTGCGATACTGACCATGACCGGTGTCGGCATGCCTTTGGGAGGCACGCTGATGGCCGTCGGAGGTGCTTTGGGTATCGGCGGTATGTTCGGCAACAAGTCAAAAAGCAAGCAGCAGTCGACGGGAGGCTCAAAGCAGAGCAGCCATCAGGAAGGACGCGGAACGACCGTGGGCACCTCGGAAAACGAAACCGACAGTTCCTCTCACGCCGACACGATTACGGACTCGGAAGGTAACACCTCAACGATCGGTTCGTCGAAGAACTTCACCCTCACCCTCCACAACAAGAAGATCGAGGAACTCCTAAAACGCATAGACAAGCAGTTGGAGAGAATCGACTCGGCTGAAGGTACCGGACTGTGGTCTACGAGCGCCTACTTCCTTTCATACGAAACAGACAAGGCCACCTCACAGACAGGTGCGGCTATCTTCCGCTCCATTGTCCAGGGTGACAACTCCGGTGTCGAAACCTCGGCAATCAACACTTGGAATACACAGGGAGCCAATCCAAACGGACAGAACCTCCTCAACTCCGTAACCGCCCTTTCCCACCCGACCTTCCGTTATGCCAACGGTCAGGCGGAAGAATTCAATGTTGAAGGTACATCGCTGATTTCGAGCAAAGAACTCGCCATGATGATGGGACTTCCGCGCGAGTCAGTCCCCGGTCTGCCGGTGAGGGATTACATGTCTTTCGGAAAAGAGGTGGTGACACTCAGCGGCCGATCCGAGGAGGGTTCCATTGATATAGGTTCCATCTATGACCAGGGTGTGGTGCGAGAACTCAACAAGGTCAAGCTTCACGCCAAGAGCCTCACCCAGCATGTCTTCGTCACCGGTTCGACCGGTTGCGGAAAGAGCGAAACAGTCTACCGGCTTCTCGAAGAAGCGACAAAATCCAACGCCACTTTCCTCATCATCGAGCCGGCCAAGGGCGAATACAAGACAGTCTTCGGTGAGGCTAACGTCTTCGGGACCAATCCCCTCTATAACCGGCTCTTACGCATCAATCCCTTCAGTTTCTCCACCGGAGTTCACGTTCTCGAACACATTGACCGTCTCGTTGAGATCTTCAATGTCTGCTGGCCGATGTACGCTGCCATGCCGGCTGTACTGAAAAAGGCTGTCATACGTTCTTACGAGAACTGTGGCTGGAAACTTTATGAGTCTACCAACAAGTATGCCACCCCGGTCTTCCCCTCGTTTGTGGACCTTCTCCATGAACTGGAGGTGGCGATAAACGAATCGGCCTATTCCGAAGAGGTTAAAGGGAATTATATAGGCTCGCTGGTCACCCGTGTTGAGTCGTTGACTAACGGCATAAACGGAGAGATCTTCTCGGCCGACGAAGTACCGGACGAAGTACTTTTTGATCAGAACACGATTGTGGACCTCAGCCGTCTCGGCTCCCAGGAGACCAAGTCGCTCATCATGGGTATCCTGATTATGCGACTGAACGAGTACAGGATGGTCAAGGCCGACGGTGCGAACGCCGGACTGCGCCACCTCACCGTTCTTGAAGAGGCCCATAATATCCTCAAACGCACCTCGACGGAACAGTCTATGGAGGGTAGCAATGTCGCCGGCAAATCGGTAGAGATGCTGATCAACTCCATCGCTGAGATGAGGACCTACGGTGAAGGTTTCGTCATCGTTGACCAGTCCCCTACATCCGTCAACGAGGCAGCGATAAAGAACACCAACACCAAGATCATAATGCGTCTCCCCGACGGCGACGATAGGCACATCGCCGGTAAGGCGGCCGCACTGAAGGATGATCAGATCGACGAGATTGCAAAATTGCCGACCGGTGTGGCGATTGTCTATCAAAACGACTGGATGCAGGCCGTGATGGCTAAAATCTCGATGATGGAAGGTGAAAGAAAGTCTGCACCTCTCACCCGGGACACTAAACGTCACGAGAGGTCAGAACTTCCGACAGTGGAGATTCTCAAACTCTTGCTGAAGGGTCGTCTTTCAACTCCGGTAGAACCAAACCTCGATGTTATCACCGAGGGAGTGCGGAACGCTTCCATCCCGATGTCCTCAAAGGGCTCGCTGCTCGACGCTGTCGAGGAGTATCGTCAGACGGGCAGATTGAAACTCTGGGAGAACGACAGTTTCCCCGAATTGTCGAAGCGCGTTGCCGGTCTCTTGGGCCTCGAGCGGAGAGTGGCTGAAATGGCCGCTAAGGCAAGTTCTTTCGAGGAACTGAACCATCTCCTCTCCCACCTTCTCAAGGAGACCGCAAACGTACCGGAACCGATGGAACTGACCGTCAGACAGGCCCTGATGAGGAACTATGCGGAAGGGGGACTCTCGGAACTGAAAGTCTATAACGCCTGGTTACAGGAAATTAGAAACAGCCTCAAATGATTTTTGACAGTTTAGAAGGATTATTCACGAAGGAACTTACCGGTCTGGAGAAACTATCCGGTCCGGTGAGTCCCCTCGATATGCAGCGACTCAACGACCCACTGGACTTCATGGACAGGGAGAAAGTGTTTTCCGGCACGAAGGCGGAGGGATTGAATCATTCTGAGACTGCTGAGAGAACGTCCGAGTTCAATAGCAGGGAAGTTGTAGACAACCGTCCCATAGTCCCCCCGATCGCTTCGCATCCGATAATCGAGCCTATCGAGGGCGCGGGAGGGTTGGCGAAGGTCACGGACATTTTCGGTAACACCCGAGTGTGCGACCCGAACATGGTCGATGTCTTCAGCGGGCTTCCCGTGACCGTTCCTGACTATCTGACGGGAAACCCCTCTCCGAATGTACCCGGCTCAATGGGAGACCCCGGTCATATCCCGTTCATCAACCGCGACCAATGGAAACGCGACAACGCCGACCAGATAATCGCCATCCGTGATGCCGCTGTAGAGCATTATAAGGATGCGAAATCACGCGGGGACATTCAGGAGATGCTGAAGTGGGAGGCCGAGGCCAACAAACAGGAGGGAATTCTGATGAACGTCCTCGGTATCTCGGGCTATGGCCTGTCTCCGAAGGCCCCCGGAATTTCATGATGATTTAGATATGATCAATTTAGAAGGAACCAATAACATAGAACAGGTCTCACCTCTCGAAAAACTTTCGGGAGACTTTGCGCCCATAGATATTCCGCAGTTGAACGAGGCCGTCGACAGTTTCGGACGTGATTTGCGCGAGCACGGAATCGCAGAATGTACAGAAGCTGCCAAGGAGATATTCACCCCGGAGGTTATCGAGCGCTGGGGCAGCATGTCGCCTGAAGAGCGCGCCGAACTGGCCTCTGAGTATGGCGACCGTGTCGCCGAAAGTTTTGAACTGGTGAACTACAACGGCATAGTCTTCCAGCCGATGGAACCGGGTTGTAACGGTTATAACAACGGAGACGGCCACGCCTATATTTCTGAACGGCTTATCAACACACAGCAGTCACCGCTCCAGATTGTAGATACCCTAACCCACGAACTGCGTCACCAATACCAGAACGAGTGCATGAACGGTTTCCACAATATTCCGGAAGAGACAAGGAATGAGTGGATCCAGGGAGCAATGACATACACAAATACCAAACCGTGGGCCGAAGATCCCTGGGGGTATAAGTACAACCCACTTGAGATTGACGCCCGGTACGCCGGTGAATCTGTCGTACGGGAGATGACAAAGGATTACATCAACGGTAATTACGCGTGAAACTATGGAATTTAACGAACTAAAGCAACGTCTCCTCTCAGAGGGGTATGCAGACAATAAAGTGACAGATGAGACAGTGAAACGTCTGTTAAGCTTTGAGGGGAAGCCGGCACGGATGCTTGCAGAGTGGGTGCATGAAGGCCAATCACCGGTATTCGGAGACATAAACGGTGTCGACAGTGACTTCCTGAAGGAGAAACTCGGGATGAAAGATCCCGCGCTGATTATTTCCTACGCCATGCTCGAAAAAGACCCTGTCGAGAATGCCTCCTATCTGAAGAACCTCGCTCAAAACAGAGTGGATTTTCATCCTCAAATTAACCGATAACGAACCATGACAACAGAAGAATTCAATCAGGTCATTAAGCGGCATGTGACCCTCAAGGAATACTCCCAGGCCTTTGCTATTTGTGTGAACAGTCTCATAAACGGCACACAGGGGGATGTTGCAGCCGAGACCGCACGAAAGCTCATCAAGGATCACAGCTACAACGTGATGAAACAGGATGGTTCAAAACGTGTTTTGACTGTGCCTCTCCACTTAACGCTCGAGTGGATCATCGACACTGCCATAGCGTTGGGTTATAAAACGCTCGACCGAGGGAGTGTCTCTACTGGAGTGTTCTCCTCGGTGCCCTGCGTGGTCTTGGGCAACATGCTCAGCAAACAGAAGTTTGGCATCAAGGAGAATAAAGACGGGTCCTGCACCCTCGTCTACACCTTCGGGTTCTCCTCTGACTTCAAGCTCATAAACGCCTTGCTTACAAGTATCATTGACGGGTTATCAACCCATAATTACTGAAAACAAGATGATGGAACAATTCAATCCGGAACAGCCGGAAGTAAAGAATAAACTCGAAGAGATGGCCGATAACGTCAAGGCCTCCTTTGACAATATCAATGACCCGGTCGATAACCCCTATGCGTCAGGATTTGACGAAGAACATCCCGTACCGACCTACGACCAGTTGAGGAATGCCGGCTTCACGGACTACGAGGCCAAGCTCATCACGAGCCACACCTACTCCACATATTCTGAAAAGGAACTCTTTGAGGTTTTGTATTCCGAGAACCCGAAAGAGGCGTACGACGCGATGATGAGGCAGAAGCTCGACGAACTCGACAAGAAGATAGCCCGCACCATCACCGGCGGTTTCTGACGGTAGGTGTAGGGACATGGCGTGCCATGTCCGCAATGTCCCGCGACGGTGTAGGGACATGGCGTGCCATGTCCGCAATGTCCCGTGTGACAGACAATGTTTAATTCTCATCGGTGATATATCGCGTTTCGGACATGGCACGCCATGTCCCTACATTTTACATCTGCGTTTCGGACATGGCACGCCATGTCCCTACATTTTACATCGCGTTTCGGACATGGCACGCCATGTCCCTACACTCTAACATCCAATGAATACGGAATATATCAGACTGACGGACAAACTGTATTACCAGTTATTCGCTCCGTCATTTTATTTCTTGTTTTTGTCTTTCCCTACTGTCATGTTCATCGAAAAGGCGTGCGGTTACTTGCCCGGCAATGTCGGAGATTTCTTTGCGCTTCTGCTTTTCGGGTGCGCCTTCGGTTTAGGGACTTACCTTTACGGTAGGATGGTTATAATGCGTCTCTGCAAGATTCCGGTTGCGGAACTTACGGAGACGCACTTAATCGTTCGCAGTCCCTTCAAAAAGGAAGTGCGTGTGCGCTACAGAGATGTGCAGGGGACGATTCCATCTTTTATCGCGTCGTACTACACATTATCAATCGAATATAAGAGTGACGGGAAGATCAAAAAGACGGCGATACGAAGCACTTTCATCAACGGAATGATGGATGCGGTGCGGGGGTTTTATGCGGGTTTGATTGTGCGGACAACGTGACAGGGGTTGCCTACGGCTACGGAGTTGGCGGGGATGTCCTTCACAACGACACTGCCCGCTCCTATCACGCAGTTGTCGCCGATGGTGACACCGGGCATTACACAGACGTTGCCCCCTATCCAGACGTCGTTGCCGACCTTGATGGGTTTGGCATACTCGAGGCCTTTATTGCGCTCGGAGGCCTCGATGGGGTGACCGGCGGTGTAGAACCCGCAGTTCGGGGCGATGAAAACGTTGTCTCCGAACTCGACCTTTGCGCCGTCGAGGATGACCAGATTGTGGTTGGAGTAGAAGTTCTTTCCCACCCTAATGTTATAGCCGTAGTCACAATGGAACGGTTGCTCTATGAGCAGTTCGCCTTCTATATGGCCAAGGATCTTGTGGAGCAACTCCGTCCTCAACTCCATTTGAGAGGGTCGGGCAGCGTTATAGTCATAGCACAGCTCCTTGCAGCGTCTGCGCTCATCGATAAGGACCGGATCATAGTTGGCATCGTAAATCATGCCGGCCAGCATTTTTTCTTTTTCAGTCATGGTCTTATCTTCTCTGTTTTATTTATTTAGGCAGGAGGCCATTCGGCGGAAGGCCTCGTCGAGGACAGGACGCGGGCAGGCGAAGTTGAGGCGAATCGAGTTCGGCTCTCCATAGATAGAGCCGGAGCTTACGCGCACCTTAGCCTCGGTCAGAAGCTTGTCGGCCACCTCATCGCCCGTCATACCAGAGGCACTGACGTCTATCCATGAAAGATAGGTTGCCTCTGAGTCACAGACCTTGAACCCGGGGAAATTGGTTTTGAAGAACTCACGCAGCAGATCGAAGTTCCCTTTGAGATATTCGTTGAGTTCGTCGAGCCAGTCGCCACACTCATCGTAGGCTGCCATCAAGCCCTCGACACCGAATGGATTCATTTCACCTACTCCATCAACTTCGATTGCCTGGGCAATTCGTTCTTGCGTTTCTGCATCCGGGCAGACGATAAACGCGTTCAGGAGGCCGGCGATGTTGAAGGCCTTTGAGGGAGAATTGCAGACAATTGCGTCTGGGTCGATTGTGGCATACGGGGTATAAGGGTGGCTGCCCGGATGAACAAGTTCGCAGTGAATCTCATCGCTTATGACCCTGACATCATGGCGGTGACAGATTTCGGAGATTCGCCGCAGCTCATCGGGAGTCCATACGCGTCCGGAAGGATTGTGGGGATTGCAGAGTATGAGCACCTTGTTCGAGGGGATTGCGGCGAGTCTTTCGAGGTGGTCGAAATATATATCATAGCTGAAACCGTTCTCAGTCTCCTCTCTTTTCAGAGGATTTTCGGCAAGGAGAGTCTTGGTGTTTCGGATTACACGGAAGAAACAGTTATACGCAGGGGTCTGCAGGATTACACCGTCGCCTGGCTTTACCAACGCCTTAATAACGACTGACACAGCCGGAACGACTCCAGTGGTACACAAGATACGGTTGCGGTCGATTGTCCAGCCGTGGCGTCTTTGGTTCCAGTTTACGATTGCGTCATAATATCTCTCAGGAACGGAGACGTAACCGAAGACGCCGTGGTCTGCGCGACGTTTCAGCGCGTCGATGATTTCCGGGGCTGTCTTGAAGTCCATGTCGGCAACCCAGAGCTGGATGACCTCCGGTGTGTCGCCTCGGCCGTCCCATTTCAGGGAGGCCGTGTTGTGTCTGTCTATGAC